>CAZMCS010000001.1:0-43944 GCA_964565085.1 uncultured Muribaculaceae bacterium
TCATCATTCCATTTTTCTTTCATTTCATCTTTATTGATAAAGCATTGATCACTAGTTGTTGTTTCTAATATGTACTCAGAATTCTTATAACTTTTATTTAAAGTATAAGTGCGAGCTGCGACTGCCATTGCCTTTAGTGCTTCAAATTCAAAAGAAGCAGGCATTTCACATGAAACAACTCCTACTATGTAATCTTCAAGATTCATTTCAATGTTAAAATCATTTTTTGAAATCATAACTTTTTTTATTTCTTTAATTTTCGCTTTTTCAACTATTTCTTTTGATTCATCATGATGTAAAAAAAAGAAGGAAATAAAAAATATAGGTATTAAAAGCAATACTGTTATAATCAAATATTTCATATAAAATTATATACTATATAAACTAAATTTATGCTCTTTTTTCAATACTTTCTATTTCTTTCAATCTTCTTATATGTCTTTCATCTGATGAAAAGGGAGTATATATAAACTTTTCAATTATTTTTACTGCAAGTTCTATAGGCATATTATGACTAATAGATATTACATTGGCATTATTATGATCTCTTGCAAGAAATGCTTTATCTTCATCAATAATATTTGCACATCTAATTCCTTTTACTTTGTTTGCTGCAATACACATTCCTATTCCTGTTCCACATATTAAAATTCCGAAATCAATTTCATTAGCAACTACTTTATCTGCTACTACTTGAGCATATAATGGATAATCTACACTCTCTTCAGAATTAGTTCCATAATCAACAAGTTTTTCTACTTTGCCTTTAAAATGAAATATTAACTTTTGTTTTAATAATACTCCTCTGTGATCATTTGCAATACCTATTCTCATATTTATTCACCTATTATTATTATAATATATAAATTAAAAAAGTAAACATTATAAGTTTACTCTTTAATTCCATATTTATCTTTAAATTTCTGCACATTACCTGTTTTAGCTGTTTTAAATTTACCTGTGAAGAATGAGTGACACTTATTACAAGTTTCTAATTGCATTTCTTCTTTAGATGATTTAACTGTAAATTCATTTCCACATGCACACTTTACTTTGCATTCTTTTAATTCAGGATGTATTCCTTTTTTCATTTTTCCCTCCTCGCCATAACTTTTTAGTTATAGTAAATAACATCAAATGGTATTATACATTATTTTATTCAATAAATCAATTCTTTTTAATCGAAAAGATTTATCTTCTTTCATATTTTGATATTATCCTTGTAGATATATAATTGTAACCTTCTAAAGATGGGTAAACTATTTTATTACTTGGTAAATAGTAGTTTTTCTTGTTAAAACCTTCAGTTATATCAACATAGTAAACTTTTTTAATTTTTTCTGTTTCTATAAATTTATTATTTATATGACTAAATATTGTTTCAACATGTTTTTTTTGTTCTAAATTAATATTATTTAGTGGATTATAAAAACCTATTATAAATATCTTACAATCATTAAGTTTTCTTATTTTATATAATACATAATAAATATCTTCAAACATTTCATCAATATATGAATGAATTGTATTTATCTGATTATTTCTAATATTGCTGTAATTTAATTTATAAAATATATCATTTAAACCAATAGAAAGTGTTATTACCTCTGCATTAACTATAGCTTGATTTATATTTATTTTTTTGTTGTTAAAAACAGTTGATTTTCCATTTTGCATATCCTTTATTAAATCAGTAGTTCTATAATTTCCTTCAATAAATTTATTATTATAGCTTTTTAATTTATTTTTATTTTGAAGATACTGTGCAAAAAAGTCAGTAAAACTTTTCCCATAATTACCAAATGGTGTTTTTCCCTTAGATAAATCATCTCCAAGTGCTAAATAATCCAGCTTAGAATCAAAAGTATATTTAAAAATTATAAAACATAAAAATAATACAATAGATAATATAATGAGTTTCTTAAGATTCATACCTTCCCCCAACTTGTACTAGCTTAATAAATTTTACTCAATTACATCTATTTTAGCACCTATTTTTTTAAGTTTTTTAATAACATCTTCATAACCCCTTAATATATGTTCTGTATTATCAATTATAGTAGTTCCTTCTGCGATTAAACCCGCTATAAGTAGAGATGCACCTGCTCTTAAATCTGTACACAATACTTTTGTTCCTTTTAAATTAGATTTACCTTTTATTTCTAATAAATCATTTTTTAAAAGTGTTGTTAAAGCCCCCATTAAATTTAGATATTCTGCATTTCTAAATCTTGTTTCATATATTGTTTCTTCAACAGTTGAGATACCATTAGCTTGTGTTAACAAAGTAGTAAAAGGCTGTTGTAAATCAGTTGGAAATCCAGGATATACTAAAGTTTTAATATTTGTTGGTTTTAGATTCATACATTTTTTAATAATAATACTTTCATTTTGAATTTCGAAGTCAACACCTACTTCTTTTAGTTTTATCAATAAAGATTCTAAATGCTCTTTTATTATCTTCTTTATTATTAGTTTCTTAGCTAAAAGTGCACCTATAATTAAATATGTTCCAGCCTCTATTCTATCAGGAAAAACTTCAACAACTCCATTATCAAGTATTTTATTTCCGTAAATTACTATTTTATTTGTACCTGCTCCACTTATTTTCGCACCCATATTTATTAAAAAGGATGCAATATTTACTATTTCTGGTTCTTTTGCAGCATTCTCAATTACAGTTACTCCTTCTGCACTAGTGGCTGCAATCATAATGTTTATTGTTGCTCCGACACTAGGAAAATCTAAATATATTTTCGTGCCTTTTAACTTCTCTGCTTCTATTATAAACTTTCCCTTAACTTGCGTTGTCTTCGCGCCAAGTGCCTGGAATCCTTTTATATGTAAATCAATTGGTCTATTCCCAATTTTACAACCTCCGGGAAAAGATATAGTAACTTTTTTAAACTTAGCAAGTAAAACTCCCATAAAGTAATAAGATGCTCTCATTTGAACACTTAACTCTTCTGGTATTTCCTTATTTATTACATTAGAAGATTCTATACACAAAGTATCTCCTTTTTGATTTATTTTACAGTTTAAAAGTTCCATTATTTCTATAATGTGTTTGATATCGCTAATATTTGGAACATTATATATTACACTTTTATTGCTTGCTAAAATAGCTACTGGAATTAATGCTACAGCACTGTTTTTAGCGCCACTAATAATTACTTCTCCTTCAAGTGTATTATTACCCTCAATCTTTATTTTAGACATCTTCACCTCATGCTTTCTTTTCACTTCCAAATACTTTTATAAGATGAGATACAACTTTCTTTATATATTCTTCTGTATTCTTTTCAATTAAAACAGGGTCATATTGATCTTTTTCTGTTTCTAATATTTCTTTTACTCCTTTTGTCCAAGCTTGTTTTAATTCAGTATTTATATTTATTTTTGAAATTCCATTTCGTATACATTCTTTAAATATATCATCACTTAACCCTGAGCCTCCGTGCATTACAAGAGGTTTTTTTAAAACATCGTTTATTTCTTTCATTCTATTGAAGTTAATAGCAGGTTTCCCTTTATAAGGACCATGAACGCTTCCTAAAGCGGGTGCTATTAAATGAGCTTTAGTTTCTATACTTAATTTTAAAGCATCGTTTACTTCAGCATAAATAATGCCTTGATCTCCCTGTTTCCCAATAGATCCTATTTCACACTCTATTATAGTCTTTTTATATTTTTTTGTTAAAAACTTTGTGCCTTCTATATTTTTTTCAAGACTCTCTGAAGAATAATCCAGCATTACCGAGTCAAAACCTGCTTTTATTGCTTTTTCACAAAGTTCAACTGTCTTTCCGTGATCAAAGTGAAGAATGACAGGTATTGTTAAATTTAAATCTTTTTTTAATCCTTCAACAAAATATTTTACTGTTGTAAATCCACCTAAATGATTTGCCACTTTATTACTTACTCCAATAATTACAGGAGACTTTAATCTTTCACATTCTTCAAGAATAAATTTTGCATACACAATATTTACAATGTTAAATTGAGGGATTGCATATTTCTCTTTATATGCTTTTAAAATCACATTATAACTTTTCATAAACCATCCTTTATAATACAAATATACATTTTTATTTGTTTTAAGTCAAATTAAACGAAAAACTATTTACATAGATAATACATTATTAGAAGTGACATTAAAATTATTCCTATTATCTTTGAAATTTTACCAATTCTTTTAGAAATAAATCTACCTATATTAAATCCTAGATATGTAAAAAACATACTGAAAACTGAAAATACTACACATGCTCCAAATGGAACTGTAGTTATATAAATTAATCCTAATCCAATCGTAAAACTATCTATTGAAACAAGAAATGCAAAAAGAAAAATATTACAGAAATTTATATTAAAAGATTCTTGTTTATCTTCAAATGATTTAATCATTTCAAATAATATAAATATAAATATCGCAGAAATTAAAAATTTAGGACTTATAGGTAATGTATTAATAAAAAAACTTCCAATATACATACCTATTAAAGGCATTATAAAATGAAACAATCCTACCAGTAGAGAGATATGCAATTGTTTATTATTTACATCAATAAGTCCATACGCCAATGCAAGACTAAAAGCATCTGCACTTATACTTAGTGCTATTAAAATTATTGTTAGAGTTTGCAAAATAAAAAAGCCTCCTACATAATTCTATTAAGAGGCTTTCTTTTTATAACCCAAATAACTTATTTATCAACTCAATTATTTTAAATTTATACTCTACTTCTGCTGTTTCTTCTACCTCTAAAAAACAAAGAGGAGGAAACATAACACACCAGAAATTATCTCCTTTTGCATTACCCAATTCTACAACTAAAGATTCATAATATCCTTCTTTATATATAACATCGTTATATTGCTTTTCCGGAAAGTAATTTAGACCATAATTAACTGTAAAAGGCATATTATAATCATTTGATTCCAAAGTATTTTCAACTGTTTCTTTTATCAAACTTAAATTATTATTTATTGCTTTTCTTGATTCACTTATTTCTTTATAATTTCCTAATAGATGAACTTCTTTCTGAATATTTTGTAATACTTTTTCTTTTATAAAAATATCTTCTACATTATTACTATTTGGAACTATTCTAAATCTAATTGAATCCTCTGGAATATACTCATAACTTTCTTTTTTATATAAAAATAATATAAATATAAATATCGCTAATATAATAATAAATCTTTTCAAATAAATAACCAACCTTTCTAAGTAAGTATTGGTTATTTGTTAAATCTTTTATTCATTAATAATAAATAAATATCTATTCCTTCCAGTTAGATCCTTTTCAATAATGTATTCTTTTCCTTTAAATTTCTTATTAAGATTAAAATTAGATTCTATAGCCAAAATGGATTTGTTTTTTAAGTATTTCTTTGATTCTTTAATTATTTTATTAGTATGGTAAAAACCTTCTTCTTTACTAAATATTGCTAACTTGGGTTCATATTTTAATTCTTTTGATAATTTTTCTTTTTTTGAAACATATGGAGGATTAGATATAATAATATCAAATTTAATATTTTTAATTTTTTTAAACAAATCACTTTTTATTAAATTTATTTTAACATTATTTAATTTAATATTTCTCTTAGCGACTTTTAATGCAATGTTAGAAATATCAGATGCATAAACTATTGAATCTTTTAATTCTTTCTTCAAAGAAATTGCAATACAACCACTTCCGGTACATAAATCTAAAATTACAGGATTCTTAATTTCTAAATGCTTTATATACTTTAATACTTTTTCAACTAAAAATTCTGTTTCATATCTTGGAATAAGAACGTTTTTATTAACTGTTATTTTATTTCCACAGAAATTTACATATCCAATTAAATATTGTATTGGATATCCTTTTTTTAAAGCTTTTAAATCCTTCTTAATATTTTTAGTTACCTTTAATAATTCTTTTGCCTCAATTTTACTTATTCCTAAAGAAACTATTTCATTGATTATATTGTGATTCAATTTTTCTTTTTTCATCTTCTGCAACAAGTGCTTCAATAATTTCATCTAAATGACCTTCCATAACTTTATCTAAGCTCATTACTGTATAATTAATTCTATGATCAGTAATTCTATTTTGAGGATAATTATAGGTTCTTATTTTCTCTGACCTATCTCCTGTTCCAATTTTGCTTTTTTTATCTGCCCCAAGAACCTCTTCTTGTTCTCTTAACTTTATATCATAAAGTTTCGTCTTTAATATGTTCATCGCCTTTTCTTTGTTTTTTAACTGACTTCTTTCGTTTTGACAACTTACTACCACTCCTGTAGGTAAATGTGTAATTCTAACTGCAGAGTCAGTTGTATTTACACTTTGGCCTCCTGCTCCACTACTTCTATACACATCTATCTTTAAATCTTTATCAAATACTTCTACATCAACTTCATCTGCTTCTGGCATTACAACAACTGTAGCAGTTGAGGTATGAACTCTTCCTTGTGTTTCAGTTTCTGGTACTCTTTGAACTCTATGTGCTCCACTTTCATATTTAAATTTTGAATATACATCATCACCTTTTAATATAAATTCTACTTGTGAGTATCCTCCACTTTCTCCACCTATTTCAGTTGTCACTTCAATTTGCCAACCATGTTTCTCTGCATATTTTGAATACATTCTAAATAAGTCTCCGGCAAAAATGTTGGCTTCATCTCCGCCTGCAGCTCCTCTAATTTCCATTATTACATTTTTTCCATCATTTGGATCTTTAGGTAATAATAAAACTCTTAGAGAGTTCTCTAAATCTTCTTTTCTTTTATTTAAATCTTTAAGTTCATTCTCTGCAAATTCAAACATATCTTCTTCTTTAAGCATTTCTTTTGCAGTTTCAATATCACTTAATACCACGTCATATTTTTGATAACAGTTTACTATTTCTTCCAAGTTATTTTTTTCTTTTGATAATTCTTTCATCTTGATATAATCACTATAAACTTCAGGTTTCATTAATTCGCTATTTAAGTAATCGTATCTCTTTTTTATAATTTTCAATCTTTCTTCCATTATTTCACCTCATAATTATTTTTAAAAATGAGTGTCTTGCTATAATGCGTCGTCTTCTGTTTCTTCTTCTATTATTACGAAATCTTTTAAATCATCATCTGCTTTATCATCTTCTATATCTTTTGAATCACTGTATATATCATCTTCTGTTTCTTCGTCTATATATTCTTCATTTACAATTTCATCTTCTGTTTCATCATATAAAGTATCAATATCTATCTTTGAAGTGTGATTCTCTCTTAAATCCCAATAACCTTTATCCAATTGAATAAATCTTTTCTCTGTTGCAAGTAAAGTAAAGAAATCAGCAATTTGTTCTGAATATTGTTTTTCACTTAACTCTAAAAGATCACAAATTTTCTTAAATAAATCTGTAATTTTTATTTTCTTGCCTTTCTCTTTTAAAATTATATACGCTAAATCATCAAATGGCATTAATTCTAAATTTTCTTTGGATATATCTTTTAATTTCATTTTAATCCTCCATTTTTTGTTTTTTTCTTTCTTTTTAAAATTATACTTATTTTTTTAAAGAAATCAAGTATTTTTTATTATGTTTTTATTTTGTTCATTTTATGTTATTTATTTTGTTATATTTAATCACTTGACTACTCATACTAATTTATAGGTATTAGGTGGTGTTTAATGAATAAATTTTTAATTATTTCAAAAATATTAATTTTTTTATTTATCAGTTTTATAATAGTCAATATTTCTTTTTATGTGTATGCTTATATCACTCCAAAGTTAGATATTGGTACTGCAAACCAAATTCAAATCTATGATAAGGAAAACAATATTGCATTTGAAAATCTTGATGGAACAAAATGGGTTACTATTGATAAGATTTCAAAAAATATTATAAATGCTACAATATCTATAGAAGACAAGAATTTTTATAATCATCATGGATTTGATTATTTAAGAATTGTAAAGGCTTTAGCAATTGATTTTATAAATAAATCTTTGAATCAAGGAGCTTCTACTATATCTCAGCAATATATTAAAAATTTATATTTAGATTTTGATAAAACATGGAGTAGAAAAATAGAAGAAGCACTACTTACACTAGAATTAGAGGTACATTATAGTAAAGACGAAATCTTAGAAGGATATTTAAATACTATAAACTATGGCGCGGGAAACTTTGGAATAGGTCCAGCATCAGAATATTATTTTAATAAAAGCGCGGATAAATTATCTTTAGCCGAAGCTAGTATAATTGTCGGAATACCTAAAAATCCAACTGGATATAATCCTATAACAAATCTTGATAATGCAAAAAAAAGACAGAAACTAATACTAAATAGTATGGTTAATAATGATATGATTACAAAAGAAGAAGCTGAAAAAGTTTATAATGAAAAATTAGAATTTTATGGTAAAAAAGATTCAGAAGAATTAGCAAGTCTTTTATATTATAAAGATGCAGTTTTAAGTGAATTAAAAAGTATTAAAACTATTCCACATTCGTTATTGGAAACAAAAGGATTAAAAGTATACACAAATCTTGATATTGAAGTACAAAAAAAACTTGAAAATATTATTAATGAAGAGATGGCAAATGAAAGTGAACTTCAAGTTGCTTCTATTGTTGTAGAACCTAATACTGGTAAAGTTTTGGCTTTAATTGGAGGAAGAAACTATTCATCTTCTCAATTTAATAGAGTTACTCAGTCAAAAAGGCAGGTTGGTTCTACTATGAAACCTTTTTTATACTATGCTGCTTTAGAAAATGGATTTACTGCTTCTTCTTCATTTACCAGTGAAGCAACCACATTCAATGTAGGCAACAATAAAACATATTCTCCTAAGAATTATGGGGAAATTTATGCTAATAAAGAAATCTCTTTAGCGAGCGCTATTGCATTCTCTGATAATATTTACGCTGTTAAAACTCACTTATTTTTAGGTGAGCAAACATTAGTAGATACTGCTAAAAGAGTTGGAATAACTGCAGAATTGCAAGCAAATCCTTCTTTACCATTAGGAAGTAATGAAATAAATATGCTTGATTATAGTAATGGTTTTGTTACTTTAGCAAATGAAGGTATAAAGAATAAAAGTTATTTTATTACTAAGGTAACTGATATGAATGATAAAGTTTTATATGAATTTAATTATGAAGAAGAAACAGTTTTAAATAGTAGATATGTTTATATTTTGAATGAATTGTTATCAAATACCTATAATTACTCTTTTGTAGATTATACTTCTCCTACTTTGCTTAGCGTAAAATCTATTCTTAGCAAAAAGTATGCTGTTAAAAGTGGAAGTACAGATACAGATTACTGGACTATCGGTTATAATCCAGATTTGCTTATTATGACTTGGACAGGTTATGATGATAATAAACCTCTTGCAGGTTCACAATCTAAAATTGCAAAAAGAATATGGGCGAGAACAATGGAAAGCGTTTTAGAAAATAATACAAATAATTGGTATGAAATTCCTAAAGGAATTACTGCGTCTTTGGTAAATCCATTATCAGGTGAAATTAAAGAAACGGGATCAACCGTTCTACTTTATTATATTAAAGGTACAGAACCTTCAATGAGTGAAGAAATATTTAATGGTCTATTTTAATCTTTTTTAATCTTAATTACAATTTGATACATATCTTCAAAGTCAAACTCTTCAATGTCCGCTATAAAACCTTTATTATTTAGTTCACTTGTTAACCCTCTTACAGAATTAATAGCTTCAGATATTGATTTAGATGGCTTTAAATCTTCTATAATAGGAATTGTATCTTCTTGTTTTTGTTGCTTAAATTCTTCTACAAGTTGATTTGTAGGAAGAATCTCTTCAATTGGTTCCACTGCGGGATTATCAAGTTTTAATTCTTCTTTTACATCAAAATTTAACACTTCCGCTGATTCCAATTTTTTAATAGAATCATCATTTGTTGAATCAATATCAATCTCTTGAAATGGATTAATAGTTGAAAGTTCTTGTTTAATTTGGTCAGATGGTTTATTTATGTCTGTGGTTTCATTTATTTGTGGTGATAAAAGCATATCCATATTCATTTTAGGAGTATCTAAGTTAATTATTTCTTCTGGTTTATTATTTATGTTTTGTTTCCCTAAAAGTTTTGATATTTCTTCTTCTGTTTGTTTAACAGTCAATCTATTTACTATAATTTTATTTAACATTTTTATTTGAAGAGCAGGATCTGATATAGAAAGCAAACTTCTTGCATGTCTTTCAGATATTTTATTATTAAGTAAAGCATCCTGTACTTCTTCGTCAAGAGATAATAATCTGATTTTATTTGCCACAGTAGATTGTTTAACTCCTATTTTTTGAGCTATATCATCCTGAGTTAATCCCCTATTTGCCAATTTTTTATATGACTGAGCCTCTTCCATTGCATTTAAGTCTTTTCTTTGAACATTTTCTACAACTGCTAATTCTGCACTTGTATCATCATCAGTTTCCATTATAATTGCAGGAACACTTATTAATCCAGCAATAGTAGAAGCCTTGTATCTTCTCTCGCCTGCTATTATTTCGTACTTATCTCCTATTTTACGCAATAAAAGCGGTTGTAAAACACCATGCTGTTTAATAGAAGCAGCAAGATTGTTTAATTCCTGTTCATCAAAAGATAAACGAGGTTGAAATCTATTTGGAATAATATCTTCAACTAATATATTTATTATTTCTTTTTTATCTTCCACGGACACCAGCCCCTTTACCTCTTATTCTTTTCTATTACTATTTTAATTCATTATTCAATCTTTTTCAATAGTTTTTATTATTTTATTATATTCTCTAGGATATAAGGTGTCTGTTTTATCTTTTTTTATTATTATGGGTATAGTTCTTTTTGGATTTTCAATAGGTAAATTAAATTCTAAAACACTTTCTATACTTGCATTTAATTTATCAATAAAATTCTTACTTATTTTTATTTCTTCTTCTATATTAGATTTAAGTGGCAAAAATTTGCCATTTACTTTAACCATTGGTATACTTAATTCTGAAATAATTGCTAAATGTGCGACTGCTCTACAAGTAACTACATCAAATTTTTCTCTTAACTTTTTGACAGCCTCTTCTGCTCTTTCATTTATCACTTCTACATTATTTAGTTTTAATTCATTTATAATAAATCTAAGGAAACTACATTTTTTACTCGAAGATTCAATAAGTGTGACTTTCAAATTATTGAATACAATTTTTAAAACTAGTCCAGGAAATCCTGGACCACTTCCAATATCACAAAGAGTGTTAACATTATTTAAGTTAATTGCTCTATTTAAACAAAGAGAATCATAAAAATGTTTTAAAAATATTTGCCCTCTATCTGTTATTCTAGTTAAATTAAACTTATTATTCCATTCTTTTAATAAATTGCTGTAAATTAAAAGTTTACTATACATTTCTTCAGTTATTATTATATTAATTTTTAAACATTCATTTATAAATTCTTCCTTATTCATTTGGATACTCCTTCTTTAAATAAACTAAAAGCATTGCTATGTCTGAAGGATTAACACCACTAATTCTAGTGGCTTGACCAATAGTAAGGGGTCTAATTAAACTCAATTTTTGCTTAGCTTCTGTAGCTATATTATATACCTTTTCATAATTGATATCATTTGGAATCTTCTTTTTTTCCAATTTTAACATTTTAGTAACATCATTATTTGTTTTATTTATATATCCTTCATATTTAACTTTTATTTCTACACTTTCGGCTATCTCTCTATCTTCTTTTATATTTAAAACTTTTAATATTTTACTAATTGTAATTTCAGGTCTCTTTAAGAGTTCTAAAGATTTTATAGTTTTATCAATATTTAACTTTTTATTTACTTTGATGATAGAATTTTTTAATTTATATTCTAATTCTTCAATTTTCTTTAATTTATTTTTAAATATTTTATATTTCTTATCATTTACTAATCCAATCTGTCTTCCAATCTCTGTTAATCTTAAACTTGCATTATCATGTCTTAAAAGAAGACGAAACTCTGCTCTAGAAGTAAGAAGTCTGTATGGTTCTGTTATTCCCTTATTTATTAAATCATCTATTAATACACCAATGTATGCTTCATTTCTTTTTAATATAAGAGGTTCTTTCCCTTTTAAATTTAATGCTACATTAATACCAGCGATAATTCCTTGAGCCGCTGCTTCCTCATATCCGCTAGTGCCATTAATTTGTCCTGCAGTATATAATCCTTTTATTTTTTTACTCTCTAAACTTAAATTTAATTCTGTTGGATCAATTGTATCATATTCAATAGCATATCCGTATTTAGTTATAATTGCACTTTCTAATCCAGTCATTGTATGAATTAATTTTTCTTGAATTTTCGGAGGCATAGTTGTTGAGAATCCCCCAACATATATTTCATCACCATTAACTTCTTCTGGTTCTAAAAATATTTGATGTCTATCCTTATCACTAAACTTTACTATTTTATCTTCTATTGAAGGACAATATCTAGGACCCACTCCCTTTATCATTCCACTATATAATGCACACTTATTTAAGTTATCAAGTATAATTTTATGTGTTTTCTTATTTGTATATGTTAAATAACAAGGTACTTGTTCTTTAATTTTATATATTGGTTTAAAAAAATTACTAAAACTTAATAAAGTTGAATCTCCCTTTTCAACTTTTGTTTTATCAAAATTAACACTACTTTTAAGTACTCTTGGCGGAGTTCCTGTCTTCAATCTAATTATAGTTATTCCGTTTCTTTTTAAATCATCACTTAAAAACTTAGATGACTTTTCACCATGTGGACCACCTTTATGCTTTGTATGACCAACTAAAATATCTGAATTTAAATATGTTCCTGTGGTTAAAATTAATTTATCACAAAAATAAACTTCATCACTTTCAAGTTTTATACCTTTTATTTCTTTATTTTCTATGATTAACTCTTTCGCTAAATCTTCTATAATATTTAAATTATCTTGTTCTTTTAAAGTCTTTAACATTTCCTCATGATATCTAGGTTTATCTGCTTGAGCACGCAAAGATCTTACTCCAGGTCCTTTTTTTCTATTTAAAAGTTTTATTTGAATATGAGTCTTATCTGTAACAATTCCCATTTCTCCGCCTAAAGCATCTATTTCTCTTACTACTATTCCCTTTGCCGAACCACCTATTGAAGGATTACATGGCATATCTGCAATATTCTTTATGTTTCCAGTAACTAAAAGTGTTTTAAATCCCATTCTAGAAGTAGCTAAACACGCTTCACATCCTGCGTGTCCTCCACCAACTACTATTACATCATATTTCATATAATCACCTATTTACCTAGACAAAACTTACTGAAGATTTCATCAAGTAACTCTTCTTTATAAGTTTCTCCTGTTATTTCTCCAAGTTTATTCCATAAAGATTTTACATTTATTTCAATTAAATCAACTGGATCATCTTTCTCTAATGATTCTTCAATAAAATTGATAATATTTAAACATTCTTTTATAATTGAAATTTGTCTAGAATTTGACAAATATGTATAATCTCCTAAATTAATTTCGTTTAATTTAAACATTTCACTTATTTTATTTTTTAGTCCATTCATTCCTTCTTTATTAATAGTTGAAGTTTCAACGACATTAAAATCTTTAAGATACTTTTTATCTATTTTACTGGCAAGATCAACTTTATTTATAATAATTATAGATTTCTTTTTATGTGAATTTAATAAAATCTTTTTATCTTCTTCATCAAGTTTTTCATTATTATTTAATACTATCAATAAAAGATCAGCTTCTTCTATCGCTTTTTTACTCTTTTCAATTCCAATTTTCTCTATTATATCTTTTGATTCTCTAATACCTGCAGTGTCAATAAGATTTAATTCAATTCCATTAATAAAAATTTTTCCTTCAACAATATCTCTAGTTGTTCCTGCAACTGATGTAACAATAGCCTTTTCTTCATTAATAAGTTTATTTAAAATACTACTCTTACCTACATTCGGTTTACCAATTATTACAGTTTTTATTCCATTCTTTATAATAACTCCATTTTCACTTTGTTTTAAAATATTTGTTAATTTATCTTTTATTAACTTGTTTTTCTCTTTTAATAATTTATTAGTTATTAATATTGCATCCTCATATTCTGGATAATCAATATTTACTTCTATATTTGCAATTAAACTAAGAATTTCTTCTTTTAATTCTTTAACTAAGAAAGAAATTTCTCCTTTTATTCCTTTCATACTCATTTTTCTTGCATTTTCTGTTTCAGCGTTTATTAAATCTGATATACTTTCTGCTTCCACAAGATCTACTCTACCATTTAAAAAAGCTCTTTTTAAAAACTCTCCGGGTTCTGCAAGTCTTGTACCATTATTTAATAAAATTTCTAATATTTTATTAGTAGTTATTATCCCTCCATGACAGTTTATTTCAATCATATTTTCTTTAGTATATGATTTCGGCGACTTAAAAACTGACACTAATACTTCATCTATTTCTTCATTTTTATCAATAATAAAACCATAATTAATAGTATTACCATTAACTTTCGTTAAATCTTTCCCTTTAAATATCTTATTCACTATTTTTATTGAATCTTTTCCACTTACTTTTATTACATTAAGTGCACTTATGCCAACTGTGGTTGCAATAGCTGCAATAGTATCGTTCATAGATATCCCTTCTTTTCCACAAGATTATAGCATAAAACTTATTCTAAGTAAATTAAAAAATCCTATTTATATATTTTCCTACCTAATATTAAACAAGTACCTTTTTTATTTTCTTGAATATAAAATTCATATCTTTTTAACCATTCATCTGAAAATTCTTTCATTTGTTTTATAATTAGATAATTTTTGGTAGATTTATATTCTATAAATCCTTCATTTAGTTCTTTACCTATTTTTTTCTCAAAATGAGAAATTTTATTAAAGATATCATGTTGTAATCTACAAAGTAAAGCGCCATTATTTCTTGTTTTTCCTTTTTTAGGATCTATATGGTGATATGTTAATACATTCTTTGTAGATATTATTCCACCTAAAAAACATATTTCTCCATATTCTAAAATTAACTTATCTAATCCAGTTAATGTTTCTCCTCTTTTTAACTTTCCCTCAATAAAAGCAATTCTGTTAATATTTACACCATCTTTCTTAAAAGAATATTAAAAAGAAAACTCTAATTAGAATTTTCTTTATATTTAATTACAACACATCTGTTGGGTTCTTCTCCAACACTTTCAGAAGTTACATATTTAAACCCACTTATTGCATCATGAACAACTTTTCTTTCATATGAATTCATTGGATCTAATTTAACATCTATTTTTGATAAAGCAACTTCTCTAGCTATTTTCTTAGCATCTCTTATTATAAAACTATTTTGTTTTTCTTTATAATTTTCTACATCAATTGAAACCAAAACAAATATATCTGAAAAAGAATACAAAGCCTGTTTTATATAGGTTTGTAAAGCTTCAAGAATATGACCTCTTTTACCTATTAATATTGAATTATGATCTGAATATAAATCATATTTAATTTGTTTTTCCCTTAATTTTACTTCTATGTTTGCTTTAATATTTAAACCTTTTAATAATTCTGATAAGATTTCCTTGCCTGCTTCAGAAATATCTGATAATTTTATAAATTCAATTATAAACTTCTTCGCTTTTAAAAGCCCGCCTTTTTCTTCAATAATTTTATAAACTATTTCTTCTTCTTTTACTTCAAACTCTTTACAAGCATTTTCAATTAAACTTTCTTCATTTTTACTTTCAAACCTGTACTTCTCCATTTATTACCACCATCTTTCACTTTATTTTTTAAAATAATATTTTGTACTATAGTAAATCCGTTTGATACTATCCAATAAAGTGCTATTGCTGTTGGAAGTCCAAAGGATGCTAACGATATAAATACTATCATAAACTTATTCATAAATTTCATTTGTTTTGCTTGTGATTCATCCATTGACATATTCATATTTTTAAACGCAAAGTATGTTGCTAATATAATTAAAACTATTATTAATATGTAAAAGTAATTTCCAGATTTAATTCCTTGCCAAGGAGTAGTTCCTAAATTATAAACCAAAAATTTTTCTTCAAAGAAAACAGGAACTCTATTTATTGACTCTAAAAATGCAAAGAATAAAGGAAGTTGAATAAATGCTCCTAGACAACCTGATAAAGGGCTTATGTTATATTTTTTATAAATCAGCATCATTTCCTGACTCTTTTTCATCATTGCATCTGAACCTGTGTTATTTTTATACTTTTTCTCTAAATCAGCCAATTCAGGTTTAGCTTTTCTCATATTTTCACTCATCATAGTGGATTTAGCAGTCATAGGAATCATACAAACTCTTAATAATAAACCTATTATTATTATTGAAACACCATAATTTCTTACTATATTCCCTACTTTTATAATTACCCATGCTAAAGGTTTAACAAATATTGAAGTCCATAAACCCTCATATTTGCTTTTAATAAAATTGAAATCTTTACATTCTGGAAGTTCTTCTAGTTTTATTCCAGTTTTTTCTTCATTATCAACATAGATCTTTTTTAAATCTTTTGATATTGGTTGGCATATTATATTTGCTGTATATACCTTCTTTTCTGCTTCCTTATTTTCTATTGTAAAGCTTTTAGTACATCCACTTAATAAAAGTAAAAAAAGACACAGTACTATTATTTTTTTCATAAATTATTCTCCTTTATTTGATTTAATAATTTTGACTTTATATCGCTATAAGACAAATTTAAAAAATTGCTCCTAATTATTATAACATAATCATAACTAGATTTTATAGTATTTTTCATTAAAATATCTTTTATTATTCTTTTTAATTTATTTCTTAAGACTACAAGAGATATTTTTTTATTAACAGTAATACAAAATCTATTATATTTTAAAGTATTTATAACCTTATATATAACAAATAAATTATTAACATTTTTTTCACCTGTATTAATAATATTTTGTATTTCACTTTTTTTTATGACTATATACTTTTTATTCATAAGCAATCTCCATATTCATTATACAAAAAAAACCACTTAATTAAAAGTAGTCTTTATTTTGCTATTTTTTTTCTTCCCTTTGATCTTCTCTTTTTATTAATATCCGTAGATTGTCTTTTTAAAAAACCATGATCTTTCTTCTTTTTTCTATTATTAGGTTGAAAAGTCATCTTCATAATATATTCCTCCTATTATATACAATTTTTCTTGACTTAATTGATTATAATCTATACAATAACTTTTGTCAATTCATTTATTAACATTAATGTGGATAACTTATTAACATAATTAAATTAAAAAAAGTGGATAATGTTAATAAGTTAATAATTATAATAAAACTTAATGAATTTTATGTTAATAAATTGTGGAAAAGAAGTGGGATATTTATTTTTAATTAAATTATACTTTTAATTTATAAGAAAGTGTTTTACAATGAAACTATAAGAAATTAAAAAACTATTAGGGTGTGATTGGGATGAAAGTTGAAACTATTTGGTCTAATTTTTTAAATAATGTTTCTGAAAAAGTTTCAAGTATTACTTACAATACTTGGTTTAAAGATATCAAACTTTTGGAAATTAAAGATAATTTAGTTAAACTTATTGTACCTTACGAAGCACATAAAACTCATTTAATAAATAATTATTATGATTTAATAGAAGATATTTTAATAGAGATAACTGGATTTAATGTTGAAATTAACTTTTTTTTAGAAAATGAATTTAAAAAAGATATTGATGAAGTTATTATTTTAGAAGAAGACAATACAGATGAATTTAGAGAAGAATATAAATATTATAGTAATTTTAATACTAAATATACTTTTGAAAATTTTATAGTTGGAGATTCAAATAGATTTGCATATTCTTCTGCATTAGCAGTCGCTCAAAAACCTGGAAAGTTATATAATCCTTTATTTATATATGGTAAAAGTGGATTAGGGAAAACTCATTTAATGCATGCGATTGGAAATTATATTAAACAAAATTCTAAAGAAAAAGTTCTTTATATAACAAGTGAACAATTTATAAATGATTTTATTACTTTAAGTAAAAGAGATGCTGAACATAAAAGTAATATAGATTATATGGAAATGTTTAAAAAGAAATATAGAGATATAGATGTATTAATGATAGATGATATTCAATTTTTAGGTAGTGCTACTAAATCTCAACAAGAATTTACTAATACTTTTAATAATTTATATGATAATGAAAAACAAATTATAATATGTTCTGATAGATCTGTTGATGATTTAAAATTATTAGAAGATAGATTAAAAACAAGATTTAATTGGGGTTTAAAAGCAGATGTAAATCCTCCTGATTTTGATTTAAAAGTTAAAATTATAAAAAATAAAATAAAAACTGGAGATTTAGTAATAGAATTAAATGATGATATTATAAATTTTATAGCTTCTAATTGTGGAAGTGATATTAGAAATTTAGAAGGAGCTATTACTAGATTGTGTGCATATCAAGCAATAATGAATATAAGTAAATTAACAATTGATAATGCAATGGAAGCATTAAAGGATTATACAAATAACTTAATTTACTCTCCTAATACAATTATAAAAATTCAAAAAGCAGTTGCTAATTACTATAAAATTTCTCCTGAGGATTTAAAAAGTAAAAAAAGACATAAATTAATTGCAAATGCAAGACAAATAGCGATGTATTTATGTAGAATATTAACTGAAGAAACTTATCCGCGTATTGGATTAGAATTTGGTGGTAGGGATCATTCAACAGTAATACATTCTTATGAAAAAATATATAAAGATTTGCAAAATAATCAACAACTTGGTAATATAATTATAGAATTAAAAAATTTAATTTGTGAATAAAATTTAATTTAATTTAATTATACACAATCAGTAAATGAGGATAAAATCTAAAGTAAAGATATTTATTAACAATATAAACTCTATTAAAATAATAAAATATAATATAAGAAAGAAGGAATTACAAATGAAATTTAAAATTAATAAAGGAATATTACTAGAAAATTTAAATTATGTAAGTAAAGCATTATCTAATAAAAATATAATACCAGTATTAAATGGAGTTAAATTTGATTTAACAAAAGAAGGATTATTTTTAACATCTACTGACAGTGATATGTCAATAAAATGCTTTATAGATAAAAAAGATATTAAAAATATAAAAGAAACAGGTAGTGTTATAATATATGGAAGATATATATTAGATATAGTAAGAAAATTACCAAGTGATGATATTGAAATAGAAGATATTGATGGAAATAAAGCAATTATTTCAACTTCAACATCAAAATATAATTTAAATTGTTTTGATATTAAAGATTTTCCTAAAATAGAATTAAATGAAACTGAAAAACCAATTAAAGTTTTAACAGGAATATTTAAAGAATTAATAAATCAAACATCTTTTGCGTCTTCAACACAAGAAAGTAGACCTTTATTAACAGGAATTAATTTAAAAATTTTAGGAGATATATTAGAATGTGTAGCAACAGATTCTTATAGATTAGCTAAAAAAATCTTAAAAATTGATAAACAAATATCAGAAAATATTAATATAGTTATACCTTCAAAAAATATAAATGAATTAGTTAAAATATTAGAAGATGATAATGATACTTTAGAATTACATATTTTTAGTAATAAAATAATGTTTAAATATAAAAATTTATTATTTCAATCTAGTTTATTAAATGGAAATTATCCAAATACAGATAACTTTGTTCCAACAGAATTTGAAACTGAAATTAATTTAGAATTAAATGAATTATTTAATGTTATAGATAGAGCATCTTTATTAACACAATCAAAAGAAAAAAATATTGTTCAGTTAGAAATTTTAGAAGAAAAAATAATAATAACATCATCTAGTATGGAAATAGGCAAAGTAGAAGAAGTAATGAAACATAATAAAAAAATAGGACCTGATATTAAAATTTCTTTTAGTGCTAAGTATATGTTAGAAGCTTTAAAAACTTTTAATACAAAAAATATTAGATTGCTCTTAAATGGAGAAATAAAGCCTATTATATTAAAAGAAGATAAAAAAGAAGATTTAATCCAATTAATTCTTCCTATAAAGACATATTAAACTGGAAAAAAACCAGTTTTTTATTTTTTTCTTTATTCGACAAATATCAACTTTATTCGACAATTAAAAATGTTATTATAGCATCTATTCTTAAAAAGAAGGAGGTGTAGATTTGAGTTATGAAATAAATAAAAATACATTAGCTATTATTCCTATTGAAACTAAAAAAAGTAAAATAATAGAAAAGTCTAATGAATATGTATTTGAAAAAAATAGTTTTCAAATAGTTGAACATAGTTGTAAGTATTTTGGAAGTTCATATGAAGGAAGACATAAAGGAACTAAAGAATTAACTGGAATAACACATAAATCACCTATAATAATAGAAGAATCCAGTAAATTAATTTTTTTCCCAACAACTTCTCCCTTAAGAGATGATTGTATTTGGATTTCATTAAATAATATTTTAAATTATTTCCCGGGAAATAATGGAGATACATCATTTGTTGAATTTAAATCAGGAGAAAAGTTAGAATTAGATATGTCAATTGGATCACTTACTAATCAAATATTAAGAGCTACAAGACTTCAAGTTGTATTAAGTGAAAGAATTAAAAATAATAACTAAATTTAATAGAATTTAAAAAGAATTTATGTTATAATTAGTAATAGGTATAGGAGTACATGTATACCTATTATTTAATTTAATGGGGTTAAAAGAGGTTTTAAAATGAATGTTGCTAATCTAGAACTTATAAATTTTCGAAATTATTCTAAATGTAAATTTAAAAATTTTAAAAAAATAAATATAATTATAGGTGAAAATAGTATAGGAAAGACAAGTATACTAGAATCTATATATATTGGAAGTTTAACAAAAAGTTTTAAAAGTAATGTAGATAATGTTTTAATAAAAGAAGGTGAACAATTTTTTAAAATAAAATTAGAATTAAATGAATCAGAAAAGTTAAAAAAATTAGAAATCGTGTTAAATTCTAAAGGAAAAAAAACAAAAATAAATGGAAATTTAAAAAAAAGATTAAGTGATTATATTTTTCAATATAGAATAATTATTTTTTCTCCAGATGAATTAAAAATTATAAAGGATTCCCCAAACGCTAGAAGAAATTATTTAAATATTGAAATTTCTCAATTAAATAAAAACTATATTAAAACTTTAAATAATTATAATATCTTGGTAAAAAATAAAAATGATTATTTAAAAAAAGTTTATCTAAATAAAAATTTAGATTTAAAATATATAGATGTATTAGACAAAAAGATAGCAGAACTTGGATTAGAAATATTAAATGCCAGAAAAGAATATATAGATAATATTAATAAATATATTTCTAAAAAATTTAAGAAATTTAGAAATAAAGAAAATATATATATAGAATATGTTAGCGAATTTAATAATTTAACTAAATCAGAAATTATAAAACTATTACATAAAAATAGAAATAAAGAAATAATTTTAGGAATTACAAGTACAGGTGTTCATAGAGATGATTTAAATTTTATACATAATGATAAAAATGCAAAAGAATATAGTTCCCAAGGAATACAGAAATTAATAATATTGTCGATGAAATTAGCAGAATTAGATATTTTTATAAAAGAATATGATATTTATCCAATATTATTACTAGATGATTTATTTAGTGAACTAGATAGTATTAATCAAAATAAAGTAATAAAATTTTTAAATAAAAGAACTCAAATATTTATTACTACCACAGATATTAATAATATAGATAAAAAAATGTTAGAAAAAGCAAAAATAATAGAATTGAAGGATAAGGTGAAATTATATGAGTGAAAATAATTATGGTGTTGAAGATATTCAAGTATTAGAAGGTTTAGAAGCAATTAAAAAAAGGCCTGGAATGTATATTGGAACTACAGGCGAAAGAGGACTAAATCATTTAGTATGGGAAATTGTTGATAATGCAGTTGATGAAGCGTTAGCAGGATATTGTGATGATATTGAAATTGATATAAATGCAGATGGAAGTATAACAGTAAAAGATGATGGAAGAGGAATACCAACTGGAATTCATCCTAAAACTGGAAAATCAACAGTTGAAACTATATTTACAGTACTTCATGCAGGTGGTAAATTTGGAGGCAAAGGCTATAAAGTAAGCGGAGGGCTTCATGGGGTGGGTGCAAGCGTTGTAAATGCACTTAGTAAATGGTTAGAAGTAAAAGTATATCAAGGTGGCAAAATTTATTTTCAAAGATTTGAAAATGGTGGGCAAGCTCTAGATATTTTAAAGATAGTAGGAGACTGTGAAAATAATAAAACTGGGACGACTGTTACATTTATGCCGGATGGATCAATTTTTGAAGAAACAACAAATTATAATTATGATACATTAAAACAGCGTGCTAGAGAACTTGCCTTTTTAAATAAAGGACTTAGAATTGTTTTAACAGATTTGAGAAGTGATCGAAAAGAAGAGTTTTTATATAATGGCGGAATAATAGAATATGTTAGAATGCTTAATAAAAATAAAAATGCAATTCATGAATCTATAATATATATAGATGGCAATGACGGAGAGGTTGAAATAGAAGTAGCATTTCAATATAATGAAACATATAATCCAAATATATATTCCTATACAAATAACATTCATACTATAGAAGGCGGAACTCATGAAGAAGGTGTAAAAAACGCACTTTCTCGTGTTATAAATAGTTATGCGAAAAATAATAAATACATAAAACAGGATGAAGACTCTTTAACTATAGAAGATGTTAAAGAAGGTCTTACAATGATTGTATCTTGTAAACATCCAAATCCTCAATTTGAAGGTCAAACTAAAACAAAATTAGGAAATATTGAAGTTAAAAAAATTGCGAACAATATATTTGCAGATGGTTTTGAAAAGTTTTTATTAGAGAATCCTGATCAATCAAAAATAATAATAGATAAATGTATGACTGCTTCTAGAGCTAGAATAGCAGCTAAGAAAGCGCGTGAATTAACTAGAAGGAAAAATGCATTAGAGGTATCATCTTTACCAGGAAAATTATCTGATTGTTCCTGTAGAGACGCAACTATATCTGAATTATTTTTAGTTGAGGGTGATTCTGCTGGAGGTTCTGCGAAACTAGGTAGAGATAGTAAAACTCAAGCAATTCTTCCATTAAAAGGAAAAATTCTTAATGTTGAAAAAGCTAGAATTGACAAAATATTTGCAAACGATGAAATTAGAAGTCTTATAACTGCCATTGGAACAGGAATTGGTGATGAATTTGATATTCAAAAACTTAGATATCATAAAATAATTATAATGACAGATGCTGATGTGGATGGAGCCCATATAAGAACATTACTATTAACATTTTTTTATAGATTTTTTAAACCTTTAATTGAAAAAGAACATATATACATAGCTCAACCACCTTTATATAAAATAATTCATGGTAAAAACATACATTGGGCGTTAAATCAAATAAAACTAGATGAAGTTATTAAAACTTTACCAGAAAATGCAAAATATCAATATACAAGAAATAAAGGTCTTGGTGAAATGGATCCGGACGAACTTAGTGTTACTACAATGGATATAAAACATAGAATACTTTTAAAAGTAACTATTGAAGATGCAATAAAGGCAGATGAAATTTTTGAGGTTTTAATGGGAGAAGAAGTAGAACCTAGAAGGCAATTCATAGAAGAAAATGCACCATATGTTCAAAATCTTGATGTGTAGGGAGGTTAAATGATGAATATAGAAAATGAAATAAGAGATAGAGTTTCTGATGTTAATATTTATAATGAAATGAAAAATTCATTTATAGATTATTCAATGAGTGTAATTGTATCAAGAGCTTTACCTGATGTTAGAGATGGATTAAAACCGGTTCACAGAAGAATATTATATGCAATGAATACTTTAGGGATGACGGCTGGATCTCCTTATAAAAAAAGCGCAAGAATCGTCGGAGACATTATTGGTAAATATCACCCTCATGGAGATTCATCTGTTTATGATGCTTTAGTTAGAATGTCTCAAGATTTTAACTATAGATATGCATTAGTGGACGGACATGGAAACTTTGGTTCTGTTGATGGTGATGGCGCTGCTGCAATGCGTTATACTGAAGCTAGAATGAGTAAAATTGCAATGGAAATGATAAGAGATATAAATAAAGATACTGTTGATTTTATTCCAAACTTTGATGAGGAAGAAACAGAACCGGTAGTATTACCTTCTAGATTTCCAAACTTATTAGTTAATGGAAGTGTAGGGATCGCAGTAGGTATGGCTACAAACATTCCTCCTCATAATATTTGTGAAACCATAGATGGTTGTATAGCTTGTATAGATAATCCTAATATTAGTATAGTAGAATTAATGCAATATATAAAAGGTCCAGATTTCCCAACAGGAGCAGTTATTTTAGGAAATAGTGGCATAAAAAAAGCTTATGAAACGGGTAAAGGAATAATCTATATTCGCGCGAAAGCGACTATAGAAGAAAATAAAAATGGAAAACATTCTATTATAATTACTGAAATACCATATCAAATTAATAAATCTAATTTAATAATTAAGATAGCAGATTTAGTTAAAGAAAAAATAATTGATGGTGTTTCTAATATAATTGACGAAACATCATTAGAAAAAGGTTTAAGAATTGTTATAGATGTTAAAAAAGAAGCTAATGCTAATGTGATTCTAAATAATTTATATAAGCACACTGCACTACAATCTTCTTTTGGGATAAATATGTTAGCTTTAGTAGATGGACAACCAAAAATATTAAATTTAAAAGAGATTCTTACTAATTATATTGAATACCAAAAGTTAGTTATTATTAGAAGAACAAAGTTTGATTTAGAAAAAGCAGAAAAACAAGCTCATATATTAGAAGGATTAAAAATTGCTTTAGATAATATAGATGAAATAATTAAATTAATTAAAACTGCAAAGACTGATGCAGAAGCCAAAACTGGCTTAATGACTAAGTTTAATTTATCTGAAGTCCAATCAGAAGCTATTCTTGAAATGAAATTAAGAAGGTTAACCGGGTTAGAAAGAGAAAAAATAGAAGAAGAGTTGGAAAAACTATTAAAGTTTATAGCAGAATTAAAAGAAATTTTATCAGATCCAACTAAAGTATTAGATACAATTAAAAAAGAACTTCTTGAAATAAAAGAAAAATATGGAGATGAACGAAGGACAGATATAGATATGACATCAGTGGAATATATTGAAGATGAATCATTAATTCCAGAAGAAAAAATAGTGGTAACAATTACTAACAACAATTATATTAAAAGAATTCCTAGCGATACATATAAAACTCAAAATAGAGGTGGAGTGGGCATAAAAGGAATGACAATTAATGAAGAAGATTTTGTAGATAAAATTATCAGTTTAACTACACATGATTATATGTTATTCTTTTCAAATAAAGGAAAGGTATATAGATTAAAAGGTTACGAAATACCAGAGTTCTCTAGGACAGCTAAGGGGTTACCATTAGTAAATTTATTACAAATAGATAAAGATGAGAATATAAATGCTGTAGTAAAAATAGAAAAAGAAAATACATACAAATGTTTGTTCTTTGCAACAAAACAAGGAGTTGTGAAAAGAACAGAAATATCTGAATTTGACAGTATAAGACAAAGTGGTAAAATTGCGATTACATTAAAAGATAAAGATGAGTTAATAGCGGTTAAGAAAACCACAGGTAACAACCAAATATTAATGTGTTCTTCAAATGGAAGAATGGTCAGATTTAATGAAATTGAAGTAAGAATTATGGGAAGAACTGCTGCAGGAGTGAGAGGGATCAATTTAGGAGAAAATATTTGTGTAGGAACAGAAATATCTGAAGAAAATCATTTGGTTTTAGTTGTTACTGAAAAAGGATATGGCAAAAAAACAAAGATAGAAGAATATAGAGAGACCAAGCGAGGAAGTAAAGGTGTAAAAACATTGAATGTGACATCTAAGAATGGTAACATTGTTGGTTTCAAATCAATTTCTGAGGACTCTGATTTAATAATAGTAACAAATAATGGAATAATAATTAGAATAGATGCTAACAAAATATCAGAAATGGGCAGAGTAACTCAAGGAGTAAGATTAATTAATTTAAAAGAAAATAATTTAGTAGCATCAATATCTATTATAAAAAAAGAAGATGACATTTCTAATGAAATGCCAGAAGATAATAATGAGTAATGTTTCACGTGAAACATTACTTTTTTTTATTAAATTATTTCCCGGGAAATAATTTTGAAATAAAATTTAATTTTAAAAATAAAATAAATGTTAAAATTTAGTTTTATTTTAAAACAATATATAAATACTATGTTTCACGTGAAACATAGGTTTATTAGATAAATAAATTATTTCCCGGGAAATAATTTACAATTATAATATAATATAATATAATTTAATTGGCACAACATATAACATGGAATCAGGTCAGAGTTGGAAAACAGCAGCCTTAACATAGTTTATATGTGTGTGCCTTTTTAAAAGAGGTTTATAATGAATAGAAAGTACATAGATATTTTAAAAAGATTAGTTCAAAAAGCAATTAAAAGCGATGAAGTCCCAGTAGGAGCGTTAATAACTTATAATAATAGAATAATATCTAAATCATATAATAAGCGAAAAAAGAAAAATAATGTACTTATGCACGCTGAAGTCGACGCAATAATAAAAGCATCAAAAAAATTGAAAGATTGGAGACTTAATCACTGTATAATGTATGTTACTTTGAAACCATGCGAAATGTGCATTGAAATTATTAAAGCATCAAGAATAAAAAAAGTTTATTATTTGTTAGAAAACGAGAAAGAAATTAATAATAATACTGAATTTATAATGAAAAAAGATGATTATAGTTTTGAATACAAAGAAACTTTAGCAAATTTTTTTAAAAGAAAAAGATAACTATATTAATTTTAAATACAGTGATATAATTTATTAAGGTGGGTGATGACATGAGTTATACAGCTCTTTATAGAAAATATAGACCGCTTACTTTCTCAGATGTAAATGGCCAAGATGTTATTATAAAAATATTAAGAAATTCGATTATGCACAATCAAATCGGACACGCTTATTTGTTTAGTGGACCTAGAGGAACTGGAAAAACAAGTGTTGCTAAAATTTTTGCAAAAGCAGTAAATTGTTTATCTCCTAAAGATGGGGATATTTGTGAAGAATGCGATATGTGTAAAAAAATTTCTGAGACATCTGTAGATATAGTAGAGATAGATGCAGCTAGTAACAATGGCGTTGATGAAATAAGAGAAATAAGAAATAATGCGAAATTAATGCCCTCAATATCAAAATATAAAGTTTATATAATAGATGAAGTGCATATGTTATCTACAGGCGCATTTAATGCTCTTCTCAAAACATTAGAAGAACCACCTGGTCATGTAATATTTATTTTAGCTACAACTGAAATTCAAAAAATACCTTTAACTATAATTTCTAGATGCCAAAGATTTGATTTTAAGAAAATTGTTCCATCAATTTTAAAAAATAGACTCTCTTATATAGCAAAAACAGAAAATAAGAAAATTAATGATAATGTTTTAGATTTAGTATGTAAACTAAGTGATGGCAGTTTTAGAGATGCTATTAATTTAATTGATCAAATAACAACAATAGCAGGGGATGACATTACAAATGAAGATGTTTATCTATTAAGCGGAGATGTTAGTGATAATATCATCGAACAATTATTCGATAATATGATTTTTTCAGATTTAAATAGTGGTATGAAGATAATAGATGAATTATATCAATCTGGAAAAAATTTTAATACTGTAGCAGAAAGACTGTTGATTTTCTTAAGAGATATTACAATAAATAATAATATTCGTGGGTATTTTAATGAATATTATTGTAAAATATTAGATAAATATAATCATTTAACTAATGAATTATGTAAAAAAATAAGTAAAACACTTACAGAACTGTTATTAGAATTAAAAAGATCTACAAATCAAAAAATTATATTTGAAATATATTTTATTAATCTTTTTTCTTTAAATGATATTGAAGCAGAGATAAAAACAGAAGAAATAAAAGAAGATAAAGTTAAAACAGTTACCAAATCAAACAAGAAAATAGAAATGCTTGTTGAGAATTTTGAAAACTTAAAGCAAATTAGAATAAATAACGCTTTAGCAACTGCTAATAAAGAAATTCTAAATGAACTATCTAAGAAGTTTGAAGAAATAGAAAATTATATATCAAATAAAACATATAATAATGTTGCGAAATTATTAGTGACTAGCAAAATCGTTGTGGCTTCTTCAAATTATATTATGTTTTCGTTTACTAAATCAGTATCTATGGATATGTTTTATAAAAATTTAAAACAAATTGAAAAACTAGTAGAAAAAATTTACAAAAATAAATATAACTTGGTTGCGATTACAGACAAAGAGTGGAATATTATTAAAAAAGAATATATTGATAATAAAAACAACGGAATTAAATATGAATTAATTGAAGAAACTAAAGATTTATTAAGAAATTCAAACGATGATATTATGGAAGAAGTTGAAGTTTCAGCAATAGATTTATTTGGTGAAGAAAATGTAAATATAAAATAAGAAAGGATGATTTTAAATGAATATGCAAAATCTTATGGCGCAAGCCAGGAAATTACAAAGTGATATGGAAAAAATCACAAAAGAAATAGAAGAAACAGTATTTACAGGGGAAAACGGAACAGTTAAAGTTGAAGTTTCCGGAAAAAGTATTGTTAATAAAGTTATAATAACAGATGGAAGTATATTAAATGATAAAGAGATGCTTGAAGATATGATATTATTGGCAATAAATGAGGCTTTAGGGAAAATAAAGAAGATTAAAAATGAACGTTTGGGTAAATTTACAGGTGGTCTTGGAGGAATGTTTTAAGTATGATATATCCTAAAGACTTTTTACAATTAATTGAGAGTTTTAAAATATTACCTGGAATAGGAGATAAGTCTGCTGAGAGGTTCGTTTATGCGATTGACAACAGTGATGAAAAAGAAGTTGAAACTTTTGCGAAAAATTTAATTAATTTTAAAAAAAATATTAAAAAGTGTTCTATTTGTGGGCATTATACTGATAAAGATATATGTAATATATGTTCTGATGTTCATCGCGATAATAGTGTTATTTGTGTAGTAGAAGATCCTAAAAGTGTATTTATGTTTGAAAAAACCGGAAATTATAGAGGTAAATATCATGTGTTGAACGGATTAATTTCTCCTATAGATGGAATAAATCCTGAAGACATAAATATTGATAATTTAATAAATAAAAGAATAAATACTGATGTAAAAGAAATTATAATTGCAATTAATCCATCAATAGAAGGTGAAACAACTTCTTTATATATTCATACATTGTTAAGAAATAAAAATAAGAAAATATCTAGGTTGGCATATGGAATTCCAGCAGGTTCAGAAATAGAATATTTAGATCCTATTATGGTATCTAAAGCATTAGATGATAGAAAAGAAATTTCATAAATTGTACAAGTCCTTAATATAATTATATTAAGGAGAAAAGATGAAAAAAATATTTACGATAATTAAAAAAATAGTTGTTGCATTATGTATGCTCTATACATTTAATTTGATTGTTGGTAAGATAGGAATAATAATTCCAATAAATATTCCTTCAATAATAATAGTAAGCGCTTTGGGGCTTCCATCTATCTTAGGATTATTGATTTTATATAAAGTTATAGTGTAGGAGGTTATATGAGTAGTAAAATTGAGCAATATTTTATTAATATGAAGAAACTGAATAAAATTGGACATGCCTTTTTAATTGGAAATGAAACTTTAGATAAAATTGAAATATCTTTAAACGATATAATTTCAAAATATATTTTAAATGAAGAAACAGATATTCGCAATTGTTCTGATATTTATGTTATAATTCCAAATGGAACTTCTATAAATAAAGATCAAATGTTGGAACTCCAAAAGAATTTAAAAACGACTTCTCAAATACATGATAAAAAGATATATATAATAAGTGAATGTGAAAAATTAAATCCACAAGCTGCTAATAGTTTATTAAAAATATTAGAAGAACCTGAACGAGATATATTTGCTTTTTTAATTACTGGTAATATTAATAAAGTTATGGAAACTATAAAATCTAGATGTCAGATTTTGTTTTTAGCCAGTTCGATAAATCAGGAAAATATATATCAAACTATAGATGAAACAACTTTTATAAATATAGTTGAATTTATAAAGAATCTAGAAGGAAGGCAATGTAAAAGTATTGCATATATTAATAAATTATTTGATAAAACTACTGAAAAAAGTGATTTAAAAAATATATTTAATATAATGGAATATTTTTATATGGATTGTTTAAATTATTTCCTGGATAAAAATATAGAATATTTTATAAATGATGAAATTTTAATAAAAGGAATTTCAAATAGAAATACTATAAAATCTATAACAAACAAAATTTTAATAATAAATTCAATAATAAATAAAATTGATTATAACTTGAATGTTAATTTATTATTAGATAAAATTATAATAGAGTTTGGAAGGTGTAAAAATGCTTAATATTATTGGAATAGAATTTAAAGACAATGGTAAAGTTTATTATTTTAATTCGAAAGATTTAAATGTAGTAATAAACGATAATGTAGTTGTAGAAACAGAACGTGGTCTTCAATTTGGTAAAGTCGTAACAGAGGTTAAAGAAATATCTAATAATGCGGCGAGTCGTAACTTACATGAGGTTATTAGAATAGCTTCTAAAGATGATCAATATCAATATTTAAGAAATATTGAAGAAGCAAAAAAAGCTTTGTTAAAAGCTACTAAACTCGCAAAAGAATTAAATTTAGATATGAGATTTACCGAAGTTTGTTATACATTTGATAGAAATCAATTAATATTATATTTCTTATCAGAGAATAGAGTTGATTTTAGAGAATTAGCAAAACAATTAGCTGCGATTTATAGAACTAGAATTGAATTAAGACAAATAGGAGTTAGAGATAAAGCAAAAGAAATATCAGGTATAGGGCCTTGCGGGAGGCAATTATGTTGTGCATCATTTTTAAATGATTTAGATGCAGTTAGTATTTCAATGGCTAAAAATCAAAATTTAGCTTTAAATCCAACTAAGATAAATGGTTTATGTGGAAGATTGCTTTGTTGTTTGAATTATGAAGATGATTTATATACTGAAAACAAAGAAGGAATGCCTGATATTGGAGATATAGTTAAAACAGATAAAGGCGAAGGAGTAGTTGTAGCAGTTAACATTTTGAATAGAGAATATACTATTAATGTTGAAGGCGAAGGAAAAATAGAAATTAAAATGGAAAATAATTGTGAAAGATGTGGAAAATGTAAAAAATAGTTTACATTTTTTTATAAATTATTTCCCGGGAAATAATTTTTTATTGTATAATATATTTAAGGAGAAAGTATGAAATTAATAGTTGGTCTCGGAAATCCTGGTAAGGAATATGAAAAAACAAGACATAATATAGGTTTTATGGCTATTGATTCATATTGTTCTAAAAAAAACTTGTCATTTAAAAAAAAGTTTAATGGTATATATGCGAAAGATGTAGTAAATGGAGAAGAAATTATTTTTTTAAAACCACAAAGTTTTATGAATTTATCAGGGGATGTTATAAATAAGTATATGAATTTCTTTAAAATAACTATTGATAATATATTGATTATATATGACGATGTTGATTTTGAAATAGGTATTTTAAAATTAAAGCCTGATGGGTCTTCAGGAGGGCACAATGGAATAAAGAATATTATAAATAAACTTGGTACTTCAAATTTTAAAAGAATAAGAATTGGTATTTCAAAACATAATGAGAATATGGTTAATTATGTGTTAGGAAAGTTCTCAAAGGATGAAATGAAAAAAATTAATGAAATTATAGATACCATAATTAGAATAATCGAGGATTATACGAAATTAAGTTTTGAAAATTTAATGAACAAATATAATTAGGTGATTTATGAAAAGCACTTTATATAAGAATCTATTCGATTTCAATGTAAAAAATGAAATGAGAATATCAATAAATAAGAATGAAATATATAATCAGTTGTTATTATATATTTTTAATTCGCTTCAAAATAATTTAATACTATTAACCTCAAATTTGCATGAAGCCACTAATATGTATAATAATTTAAGAAATTACATTGATGATATATATTTATTTCCTGAAGATGATTTGTTAACGAAAAAAGCAATAGCAACCTCTCCTGAATTACTTTATATGAGATTAAAATTTTTAAATAATCTAAAATTCAATCAAAACAACAAAATAGTAATTTGTCATTTAAACAGTTTTCTTAAAAAATTGCCTAATTATTCAATTTATGAACAAAAAACAATAAAATTGAAAATTAATCAAAAATTTGATAGAAATGAATTAATAAATAAATTAAATAATATTGGATATAAAAAAGATTATATAGTGTCTAATACTGGAGATTTTTCAGTCAGAGGCTTCGTAATAGATGTTTTTCCAATTGAAGAAGAACATCCAATTAGAATTGAATTTTATGGGAATGATATTGAAAAAATTAAATATTTTGATGAAAACACGCAATTATCTATTCAATCATTAGATAATATAATTATAAAACCTATAATTGATGAATTTAATAGTAATGAAATTTCTATTATAGAATACTTTAATAATCCATATGTGATAATACAAGACATAGATCAAATAAAAAATGCAGAAAAACATTTAATTAGTCAATTAAAATACTATGACACAGAAAAAAGAAATTTTATAAATTTTGATGACAGTAAAATTTATAATAAAATATACATAGATTTAATAAATAATGTAGGTAATTATGATTTAGTTGTAAAATCTAAAGATATTAATAATTATAATGAAGACTTTAAAAGATTTATAAAAGACTTAAATATTTATAAAGACTCAATATTAGTAACTTTAAATGAAAAGTTATTAAATCAAATAAAAAAAGAAAAAATTAATCTTAAAGTAATAAAAGAATATTTAAATAAAGGGTTTGAATATAAAGGGTTTGAATATAAAGGTAAATATTATTATTCTGAAAATGATTTAAAAAAGATTGAAAATACTTCTATGAGTAAAGATTTATACAAATTTGGAAAGAAAATAAATTCTGTTGATAAAATAAAAGTTGGTGACTATGTAGTTCATAAAACAAATGGAATTGGTATATACATGGGAATTAAAACAATTACTAAGGATTTGATAAAAAAAGATTATATTTTAATTAAATATAAAGGAAATGACAAATTATATTTGCCTGTCGAGAATATAGATAAGTTATATAAATATTCTTCTAAAGAAGGTGCAAAACCTGTTATTCATAAACTCAATAGTTTAGAATGGAAGAAAACAAAACTAAAAATTAAATCTAGAATTAAGAATATAACAGAAGAGTTATTAAAAATATATAGGGAAAGACAATCTGCAATAGTTGAATCTTTTACTGAAGATAATGAAATTCAACAGGTTTTTGAAGGTGAATTTATATATGAAGAAACTTTGGATCAATTAAAAGCAACAGAAGAGATAAAAAAGGATTTGGAAAGTGGTAAACCAATGGACAGATTACTTTGTGGAGATGTTGGATATGGGAAAACTGAAGTTATTTTTAGAGCTATATTTAAAAGTGTAATGAATAATAAACAAGTTATGTATTTATGTCCTACAACACTTCTTTCATATCAACAATATCTTTCATCATTGGAAAGATTTAAGAACTACGCAATAAATATTGAATTTATAAATAGAAATAAAACTAAAAAAGAAGCGCAGGAAATTATTAAAAAGCTTAAAGAAGGTAAGATTGATGTAATTTTTGGAACTCATAGATTGCTAAGCAAAGATGTTGGATTTAACGATTTAGGTTTACTTGTAATTGATGAAGAACATAGATTTGGAGTTGAACATAAAGAAAAAATAAAAAAGATAAAGAAAAATGTTCACGTTTTAAGTGTTTCTGCGACTCCTATCCCCAGATCTTTACAAATGTCATTAATAGGTATAAGAGATTTATCAATTATAGATACTCCTCCTAAAAAGAGATATCCAGTTCAAACATATGTTATAAATTATAATGAAATGTTATTAAGAGAAATCGTATTAAAAGAAATTAATAGAAATGGTCAAGTATTCATACTATTTAATAAAATAAATAGAATTGAAAATATAAGTAAGAAGTTCTCTCAACTTATACCTGAAGCTAAAATAAGATATGCACATGGACAAATAGATAAAGAAGAGATGCAGGATGTACTTTTAAAATTTATGAACAATGAATTTAATGTTTTAATAAGTACCACTATTATTGAAAATGGAATTGATATTCCAAATGCAAATACAATTATTATAATTGATGCTGAAAAGTTTGGACTCAGTCAATTATATCAAATAAGAGGAAGAGTGGGTAGAAGTGATCGAATAGCTTATGCTTATTTAATGTATGATAAAACCAAAATATTGACTGAAACGGCATCTAAAAGATTGGAAGCTATTAAAGAATTTACTGAATTAGGAAGTGGATATAAAATCTCTATGAGAGATTTAAGTATTCGTGGAGCAGGAGATATTTTAGGAAAAGAACAAGCGGGTTTTATAGATTCTGTTGGTATGGATATGTATTTACAACTTGTAAATGAAGAAATTAATAATGTAGAAGAAGACTCAGAAGAAAAAGCAATAGTAATTGGAGATATTGAAACTCACATAGATAAAAGTTATGCAGAAGAGGATGAAGTAGTTATAGATTTACATAAAAAGATAAAATCTATTAATAGTGAAAAAGATATTTTAGAACTTAAAAATGAAATAAAAGATAGATTTGGTAAAATTGATGAGATACTTGAAATATATATATATCAGACTTTTCTTGAAAAGATTCTTGAAGAACTACACATCAAATTATTTGAAAATAATAATATAAAAGTAAGTTTAAAAATAAATTCTGAATTAATAAATACACTTAATATGGAAGATTTATTTATTAATGCATCAAATATTAATAAAAAGTTTAGATTTATATATAAAAATAAGTTTTTATTAATATCTTTGATTAAAACTAACTTAGAAAAACATTATATTCATTATTTACTAGACATAGTAAATTATATAAAGAAAAAAGTAAATTAACTATTATTTACTTTTTTATAATTTTGCTTAGAATTTTCAATTACTTTTATAGCTTCATTAATTCCATAGAATTTATCTATTGTAACTTGAACTTTTTGTAGATTTTTGTAATTTTGGAAGAAATCTTTAATTTCAATTAATTTATGTTCAGGTATATCATTCATTTCAACTATTTCATTAAATCTTGGGTCTTTATCTACAACACCTATAATTTTTTCATCTTCAAATCCATTATCTGTGACTTTTAGTAATCCAATAACCCTGGCATCTACTATGCACCCCGGGAATGTAGGATAAGAACTTATAATTAATATGTCAAGTGGATCTCCATCACCTGCTAAAGTCTCATCTATATAACCATATTCTCCAGGATAAGTTAAAGCAGAATATAATACCCTGTCAAGTTTTATTTTCCCAGTATTTTTATTAATTTCAAATTTATTTTTTGTACCCATTGGTATTTCAATTACAGATTCTACAATCATGTTAAATCACGCTCTTTCTATTAAAAAGTATATTTTAATTACATTTAAATGTCAATAAAGGTATAATAAAACTTTACTTAAGTAAACTAAAAAATAAAGAGGTGTGATTATGAAATCTACTGGAGTTGTTAGAAAGATTGATGAACTTGGAAGAATAGTTATTCCGAAAGAAATAAGAAGAACACTTAATATAAATGATGGAGAAGAAGTGGAAATTTTTGTTGATAATGAAAGCATAATTTTAAAAAAATATTATAGATTGCTTACATTAAAGGAAATAGCCAAGAAATATATAGATAAGATGGAAAAGTATATAAATTGTGATTTAATTATAACTGATAGAGAGAAAGTAATGCTGAGTTTTAAAGAATCATATAAAACCTTGGTGCAAGAAAATATAAGTAAAAACATTTATGATATAATTAATGAAAGAAAACAAATAAATGAGAAGGGTAAATTATCAATTACTAGAGACACATTTATAGAGGCATACTATTTAATTATTCCAATTGTAGTTAATGCTGATTCAATTGGAAGTATAATATGTATAAGCAATGAAATAATAAGTGAAAAAGTTATTTTAATCGCAGAAATAATTAATATTCTTCTAAAAACACATTTAGAAAATTAATATTGTAAAATTCTGTCAAATAATGAAATATATTGTCTAAACAATTGTAATGTTTTATAAAACCTGATATATTGTGTGTGATGATATTTATGAATACTATAAAGGCATTATTTAAACAGAAGTTTAATAAGCGGTTTGTTGTAGGAGTTATCATAGTAATTATTATTACAAGTATTTTGTTTATGATAAAGATGGAAAATCTTTACGATTATTTATTTATTTTAGGGTTTGCATATTTTACCATAAAGTTTTTGTATTTCCAATTTTATAGAGATAATTAAGGAGTATAGATGTTAACAGATACACACGCGCATATTTATAATGAAACATATAACAATATAGAAGAAATAATTGCAAGTTCTATAAACGCGGGTGTAAATAGAATTATCAATTGTGCGGATAGTATTAAAAATGCTAAAGAAATAGTAGCACTTTCTGAAATATATGAAAGTGTTTTATATTGCGCAATAGGGATCCATCCTCATAATATAGATAGTTTTAATAATGAAGATATAAGTAAATTAGAGGACTTAACTAAACACAAAAATGTTATTGCGATAGGAGAAATAGGATTAGATTTTTATTATGTGAAAGATAATAAAAAGGATCAGATAAAATTGTTTAAAACTCAATTAGACTTGGCTCAAAGATTAAAAATGCCGGTAATAATTCATTCCAGGAATGCTACAAAAGAAACACTAGATATTTTGAAAGAATACAAATTAAAAGGAATTATTCATTGTTTTACAGAGAATTTGGAAACTGCAAAAAAATATATTAATATGGGTTATTTGTTAGGAGTAGGTGGAATTCTAACTTTTAAGAACAGTGATTTAAGTAAAGTAATCAAAGAAATAGATTTGGAATATATTGTATTGGAAACAGATTCGCCATATTTAACTCCAGAACCATTTAGAAAATATAAAAATGAACCAAAATATACTTTGGAAGTAGCAAAGCTTTTAGCAGAAATAAGGAAAACAAATATAAAAGAAATAGCTAATATCACCAATAATAATTTAAGTAAAATTTTTGACTTTTAACTCATTTTATGCTATAATAGTTAGCGTTTGAAGGTGAAAATTATGAAAGTATATAAGCCGAAGAAAGTGTTAACTTATCTAAGGATTTTGTTACTCGTAGGAATTGTATTATTTTTAAATAATAATACTTTATCTTACGCTAAAATTCATAAAGTTTATAATAATAACTTAAATAAGACTGTAGAGATTAGTGTAATTCAAAAGGCACAAGATGAAATATATTTAGAAGAATTACTTACTGTTAAATCAAGTTTTACGGGGAATTTAACTGGATATGCTGGAGATTGTCCAAAATGTTCGGGAATATTGGGTTGTCGTCCAAGAACGAATGTATTGGAAGAGGGAATTTTATTTGATGATACTCAGTATGGGACAGTAAGAATTGTAGCAAGTAGTAAAAAATATCCTTGTGGTACTATTATTAGATTTACAATAAATAAGTTGTCAAATGAACCGATAATTGCAATTATTATGGATCGTGGAGTTAGAGGGGATGCTATAGACTTATTGACTGAATCAGAAGAATATGCAAGAAACAATATTGGTAGAGTTAAAAACCAAAAGTTTGACATTTTAAGATTAGGATGGAATAATGCAAGATGATTTAAAGTTAAAAAAATCACTTGGTCAAAATTTCTTAATAGATCATAATATAATAAATAAGATTAAGGAATCTCTTAACATTGAAAGAGATTCTTTAATCATAGAAATTGGGCCGGGATCTGGAGCCTTAACAAAAGAATTAATAAAATTTAATGAAAAAGTATTGTGTTTTGAAATTGATAAAAGATTAAAAAAAGTTTTAGATGAAATAAATGTTGATAATTTACATATAATATATGAGGATTTTTTAAAAGTAGATTTAAAAAAAGTTTTATCAAAATATAATTACAGCAAGTTATATGTAATTGCTAATATTCCATACTACATAACTTCTAGTATTATAAATAAAGTTATAAATGAAACAAATGTTGACGAAATGGTCTTAATGGTTCAAAAAGAAGTTGGAGAAAGAATTATTTCTAAACCAAATTCAAGAAACTATGGTTCGTTAAGTGTGTTTTTACAATTTAACTTTAAAATAGAAAAAGTTACAATTGTAAGTAAAAATTGCTTTAGGCCAAAACCTAAAGTAGATAGCATGGTTCTTAAATTTATTTCAAATAAAAACAAATATATAGTAAATTCTATTGACAAGTTTTATGAACTAGTAAGAGAATCTTTTAAATATAAGAGAAAAAATTTAAAAAATAACTTATGTGAATATGATTTAGAGAAAATAAATAAAGTTTTAAAAAAATATAATAAAGATTTAACATTTAGAGCTGAAAGTATTACAATTGAAGAGTTTATAGATATATCTAACGAAATAAGTTAGATATATTTCTTTTCTTTTTTTCATATTATTAACTAGGTGATATTTATGATTAATATTGGTGATTATGTATCTAGAAAATCTTATAATCACGATATAATATTTGAAGTAATTGATATTAAAAACAATATGTGTATTTTAAGTGGTATAGATTTTAGATTAATAGCAGATGCCAATATTGAAGATTTAGTAGTAGTAGATAAAAAAACATTTAAATGTGATGATGATTATGCCAGAATTGTACTAGATGAACAAAATTTAAATCGTGATGATTATTTTTATTTACCTGGAAAGATTCTACATATTGATGGAGATAGCAACTATTTAAAAAGATGTATAGATTTTTATAAAAAAGCAGGTGTTCTTGCATATGGAAAAAAAGTTAACGAGAGCGAGGTTTCTGAAATTTTACCAAAATACTTAAAGCAGGTTAATCCAGATATTTTGATTATAACTGGACATGACGCTTATTATAAAAAACGTGTTGGCGAAACCGATATGTATAAAAACAGTTCTAATTTTATAGATGCAGTAAAAGAAGCAAGGAGATTTGCGAGAACTCCAGAAGACTTAATTATTATAGCTGGAGCTTGTCAAAGTAATTATGAAGAACTTATAAAAGCGGGTGCAACATTTGCATCTAGTCCAAAAAGAATAAATATTCACGCATTAGATCCTGCTATAATTGCGACGACACTTAGTTTAAGTGATAGAAATCAAGAAGTTAATCTAATTAAGTTACTATCTAAAACAAAATATGGAAAAGATGGAATGGGCGGTTTAAAATCTAAAGGAACAATGTTTGTTGGATACCCTAGAAATGGGGAAAAATGAATATAGAAAACGTTGAAAGCGATATAAGGAAAATAATTGGTAAAAAAGTTCAAGCAAAAGTAAATATTGGCAGAAATAAATACGAGATATTTGAAGGAATTATTGAGAATGCATATCCTTTTTTATTTATTTTAAGGTTAAAAAATGAAATTAAGTCTTTTTCGTATGTTGATGTATTGACAAAAGATATCATAATAAAGTTAATTTAATATAAAATACTTGATTTAATTTTTACTATGATGTAAAATTAAAGTTGAGTTTATAGCTTAAGGAGGAATGTTCTGTGAAGATAACAGAAATCAAGATACGAAAAATTGATAAAGAGAATTCTCGTATGAAAGGAATTGCATCAGTTATATTAGATGGGGAATTTGCTGTGCATGATATTAGAATCATTAGTGGGGACAAAGGATTATTTATAGCAATGCCTAGTCGTAAAACAGCGACTGGTAATTATAGAGATACTGCTCATCCATTAAACCAAGAAGTTAGAAGTATGTTTGAAAGAGAAATATTAGATGCATATGAAAAGGCAGAAGACGAAGTAACAGAATCTGATGATGAAGAATAAGACTCTATAAAAAATATAGAGTTTTTTTGTGCTATTTTTTTCTTTTCTTCATATTCTTTTATTAAGGAGGATTTATGGACAAGACTAGTAGCATAGAAAATAATATCAATCACAGTATACAAATTAGTGATCGAAAAAACATAGTAATAACAGGTGTAAAAAAATTAGATAATTTTGATAGTAGAGAATTCTTTGTTGAAACAGTTTTAGGATTTATTTTAATTAAAGGTGAAGATTTAGAATTGGTAAAATTAGATACTTTTCAAGGAACTTTATCTATAAAAGGGAAATTAAACTATTTAAATTACTTGGAAGAAGGAAGTAAGAAAGTAAAAGCAGAAAGTGTTTTTGCTAAATTATTTAAATGAATTTGGAACAACAATTGTTGTCATTAATCTTTTCTCTTATTTATGGAATCTTTTCAGCATACATATATAATCTTAATTATAAATTTATTTATAAAACTGATATTCTCTATAAAATCTTAATTAACTTTTTATTTGTCACAAACTTATTTCTGTTATATTTTATACTACTATCGTTAATTAATAATGGTGTAATTCATTTTTACTTATTGTTAGTTTCTTTAATAAGTTTTTTAATATTTAGTAAAAAATATCAAAAGTTAAGAAATATATTTAAATTAAGACAAAGAATTGTAAAACAAATACACGAATAATTGTAAATTTTAAGAATAAGTGATATACTTTTATTATAATTGGAGGCTTCTATGAAAAGAGTATCTAAAAAAGATAAAAGAAGATTACTAGTTTTAGTTTTAATTTTTATTCCATTGCTTACTTTTTTTGTAAGTAATATGTTTAGTTACTGGTCTCAAATATATAGAAATGTAAAAGAAACAAAAGAACTTGGAAAAGAATATATTAATATATTAAATGAAGAAGAGATTTTGAAAAGTGAAATACAAAAACTACAGGATATAGATTATGTTGCAAAATATGCAAGAGAAAAATATCTATATTCAAAAGATGGAGAAATAATAATTAAACTTGATTGAATGTATGTAAAAAATATTTAAATGATAACAAAAAACTCTTAAAATTTAAGAGTTTTTTTATAATCCACACTTTAGTTGCGCACCACAATTAGAACAAGTGTTACATCCTCCAGAATCTATTACTTCTCCTTCATTACATATTGGACATAAGTTTCCAACTTCAACTCCAATATCTTTTCCAATTTTAGTTCTAGGAGGATTTACATCTGGTGCTTTAACTTCATCAAAATTTAATTCTAATCCTAATTGTTCTATTTTTCTTTCTACTTTTGTTTCGGTTTGATCATTATTTGTAAGAGTTAATACTTGAGTATCTCTAGAACCATCTACATAAACAGTTCCGCCTTTAGCGCCGCCTTTATATAAATATTCATACACTTTTTCAACATCTCTAACAGTAAATCCTTTGGGTGCATTAACTGTTTTCGAAATAGATGAATCTACCCAATTTTGAATAATACATTGTATTTCAGCATGTTCTTCTGGAGTCAGTTCCATTGCACTTACAAAAGTTTTAGGTAAATCTTTATCTTTATATTCAGGGTGAATTTTTAAATACTCATCAACAATTTCTGCATTAACTTCAACAAATTTTCCAAATCTTCCGCTTCTATAATATTTAAATGAGAAATATGGTTCAAGCCCAGTTGAAACTCCAACCATTGTACCAGTCGTACCTGTTGGTGCAATAGTAAGCAAGTGAGAGTTCCTTATTCCATATTTTAATATATCATCTCTAATTTCTTCAGGTAATTTTTTAACATAACCTGTTTCTACAAAAGCTTCTCTTTTTTCTAAGAAAGGAAACGAACCTTTTTCTTTAGCAAGGTCAACGCTAGTCTTATAAGCTGTTATTGCTATTGTTTCCATCAATTTATCAATAAGTTTATTTCCTGAAGCACTACCATATTTTTTGTTACACCAAATTAATAAATCATGAAGACCCATTATGCCCAATCCAACTCTTCTTTCACCTAATGCTTGGACTTCATTTTCTTTTAAGAAATATGGAGTTGTATCAATAATGTTATCCTGAAGTCTAACTCCTAATTTAACTGTTTCTTTTAATTTATCCCAAAGAACTTCTTCTTTTTCTCTATCTACCATATTTGCCAGATTTATTGCGGCCAGGTTACAAACAGAATAAGGAGCTAAAGGTTGCTCTCCACAAGGATTTGTTGCTACCACTTGTTGACCATACGCTTTTGCATTTGTCATTTTATTAGCATTATCTATAAAAAATATTCCTGGTTCTGCTGAATATGTTGCACATATATTTATTAAATCCCATAATACTTTCGCTTTAATTTTTTTATAAGTTTTTACTGGATATCCAAGTTTTTTCCATTCTCTATAATCTCCTATATGATACCAGTTATTATCATAAAATTCTTTTTCTTCATCATTTAAATTATCTAAATCAGGAAAAACTAATTCAAAGTTCTTATCATGTTCTACTGCATCCATAAATTCTTCGGTTAATGTTACTGATATATTAGCTCCACTCAAGTAATCAGGAGAATTTACTTCGTAATGCCCACCTTCTTTTAATTTTTCTTTAGCTTCCTCATATATTTTTACAGAGCATGATTTTTTATTTTTTTCAAAATTAGTTACAATTGTCTCATATAATTCTTTTTCAATAGTTTTTAGAGGAATAAACTTTAATTTTTCTTTAGCAAGATTAACAATATCTACATCGTCAAAATGTTCAATTAAAAATTGTAGAATTTTTGGATTTTGCATTTTTGAAATTATAAACTCAATAATATCTGGATGCCAGATTGATAACATTATCATTTGAGCTCCGCGTCTAGAACCACCCTGCTCAACTAAGTGAGTAAGTTGCGATAAATCATGTAGCCATGAAACAGATCCACTACTTTTACCCCCTACTGATTTAGCTCGTGTATTTTTTGGTCTTAAGGTTGAACCATTAGTTCCAACACCTCCACCTCTACTCATTATTTCCATTACTTCTTTTCTATGATCAGCTATTCCGTTTCTAGAGTCTTTCATAAATGGCATAACAAAGCAGTTAAAAAAAGTAACACCACTTCCTGAACCAGCCCCATAAAGAACTCTGCCTGCAGGGACAAAATCTAAATCCTTTAATGCAATATAAAATTTCTCAAACCATTCATTTCTAAGTTCTTCGCTTTTTTCACATCTACTTAAACTATAAGAAATCCTTTTTGCTATTTGCTCATAATAAAGTTCTAAAGGTTTCTCTATTTCATTTTTTCTTCTTTTAATTATCCCACTCTTGTGTTCTTCTTCATCATCAAGAGCATGTCTAAATTCAACTTCTATTTCAAGTTCTACCCAATCTTCTTCTAAGAATTTAGTAACTTTTCCTAATCCTCTTACTGGAAATTTAGGATCGTTTTTTACAATTGTTATGATAAAATCTCCAACTTTTAAAGTGGCTAAGCTTTTATCTTTTTGACTGTATCTATCAATCATTACTAATCTTCCTACACCTTTATGTGTATTCTTCATGTCTTCAGTAATTTCAAATATATTAGGAAAATACTTTTTTATATCTTTGTTTAAATTTGTTATTAAAACATCATCGTATTTTTGCATACGCTTACCACCTCACCAATATTATCAATATATAACAAGTTTTGTAAAAAAACAATAGATTTTCAAAAATAATATAAATTGAAATATTAAGTGTCCGCTTTTTTGATACAAGATTAATTAAGTTA
>CAZMCS010000002.1:0-42949 GCA_964565085.1 uncultured Muribaculaceae bacterium
TCTATGTTCAAAAGTGAACAATGCATGGCCAAAGAAACAGGTACTGGACTAGTAGGAACTAGCAACGTAATGTTAGCTAAAGAACTAGATCTTAAACCGATAGGTACAATGGCACACGAGTGGCTACAAGCACATCAATCACTATACAGAGTTATTGATAGTCAGTTTATGGCATTAGAAAACTGGGCTAAAGAATATAGAGGTGATCTAGGCATAGCCTTATCGGATGTAATAGGGCTAAAGTATTTCTTACGTGATTTTGATATGTACTTTTCAAAACTATTCGATGGTACCAGGCAAGATTCTGGCGATCCATATGAGTATGGAAAAGAACTGATCAAACATTATAAATCTATGGGAATAGACCCATTGACTAAAACCGTTGTATTCAGCGATGGCCTTACAATTGATAAAGCTATAGATTTAGCTAAAACATTCAACAAAAAAATAAAAACTTCATATGGCATAGGAACACATCTAACAAATGATTTCCAGTTTAAGCCTATTCAAATAGTAATCAAAATGGTAAGATGCAACAACCAGCCAGTTGCAAAACTAAGTGATACTCCCGGAAAAGGTATATGCATTAATAAAGACTATGTGGATTATGTAAGAAAAGTATTTGATAATATATTGAACATTTAAACTAATAAAAAATAATAGTAGTTGTGTATATAACAGGCGGGCCGAAAGGGTGTTATGGGCCACGGTAGATACAAGGTGATTTAACCACTACTAAGCAGAATATACGCCCGACCAAATATCAGATATCCTCTGAGGCGTACTGCTGAAACTGGTTGATGAAGTGTGATAATGCTACCCCCGCCTACTACTAATAAATAAATCATGTGATTGGTATATATAAATACTATTATAATTATTACTTTAGACTTTTCTTAGTTGATCAATTTATTTGTATATAAGGAATTATAATGTTATGGCAGAACCAAAGAAAAAAACAAACGAAGAGGAATCACAAAACCCATCCCAACCACACGAGTTAGCTGGTTTGTTGGACACTTCATACCCACTCTTACAAGAATTCAGAGATAGTTGTCCTGGTTCATATAAACATTCTCAAACCGTAGCTGGAATGGTAGAAGGAATATGCACAAGATTAGAAATGGATGTTACTTACATGAAAGTAGCTGCTTTCTACCATGATATAGGTAAAATGTGGAATCCCAAGTATTTTACCGAAAATCAGTTAGAAAATGAAGACCCACATGCAGATTTGGATCCATGGATAAGTTACCAATTAATAACTAGACACATATCTGATGGTGTAAATATATTGTTAAATAACAATGATTTTCCAAGAGATCTAATACAAGTTATATCACAGCATCATGGAATCAGTATAGTGAAGTATTTTGCTTCCAAAGCGAAGTCTGATAATGTAGACCAGTTTAGGTACAAGTGTACGAAACCTAGATCCGTAGAAGCAGCAGTATTAATGATAGTAGATCATGTAGAAGCTACTTCTAGATCCCTTTATCAGTATAACAAATTAGATCCGACTAAAGTTATAGATGATACTATTACTGATCTGTTGGACGATGGACAACTTGATGATGTAGTTATACAACTAGGTGCTTTAAAAAAAATAAAAGAAGCTCTAGCTAAAGAATTAGAAGGTATGTATCAAAAACGTGTTGACTACGACAACGCTGGTAAGTAAGAGTACAAAAAGTAAATAGGATGTACTGTTAATAACTGATGTTTGAGTTGTCTAGTATTTAGACGTAGGCGTACCAATGTAGTAATCCTATCAGTACATTAACGGACTGACCATTTAGAAAAAGCAAGATAGAAAAATCAAAGCATCTATATATATAGCTATTTATCCATCAGATGATGGAGAGAATATAGTCCTGGTCAACAAAGATCCAAATAAGTTACTGTACGATATAAATTCCTGCTTGTAAGACGACTACGAGTTTAGCGAAGAAGACATCAAATATTTTGTTGAAAATATGACAGTTTACAAAATACCTCTTGATTGTCAAAAATTTACTATAGAAACAACTATTACGAGGAAATTCTCGATGTACCTCGTTGAAGTATGACTTACTAAAATGGTCAAAGAAATATATTTACCCATACAATGATAGCGAGCACTTGGATCAACGAGAAAATAATAAGAGAGGAATTAAACCAACGTCTGATGGTGTTAACCGGACTGCCGAATATGGACATTTACACTGCCTCAACAGGTGTGTTGAGATAGGAGTCCTACTAGCACGTCAGTAGACTAGCTAGAACACTACAGTATTATAAACAAAAAGTATAAAAGAACAATAACTTAAAAAGGAGAAGATCATGGGTAAGATTGGAAGAAGTGATGCAAACAGTAAAAGGGAGACGTTAAAGTATACATACATAGCTGTTGTACCACACCCAGGAGGGGAAGAAAATAATGTAGTTTTTGTTAGCGACGACCCAAGCGATTTATTGGGTAAAGTAGACAACTGCGTGCGGGGCAGACATGGTTATGACGACGGCGAGTATGAGAATTTCGTAGAAAACATAGTAGTTTACGAGATACCCTCTTCCTGCCAAAGGTTTGTGATTGAACCAAGCGTTATAAAAGAGATATTGCTAGAACTTAAGCCATATATGTAAAAAGCGGCAAAACTACGGAGGATAACAAAAAATGAATAGATGGTGGGGATATATACATGTCAATGGACAGAAGTTTGTAAAACGATACTTTTGTCAAGAGGATATGAAAGAAGCCAACGAAAGTCCGTTCGTAAAAGCAGTATATGGTCCATGGGAATGTCTTAACAAAGAAGAGGCTATGTTATTCCTTAATCAAGTAGAAATATGCGTAAATAACAATGACTAGGAAAATATTATAATGGACAATTTAAATATTATAGTTAAAATGAAGTTCGGAAGTAAACTGTACGGCACAGACACCCCTGAATCTGATACGGATTATAAAGGAGTGTTTCTTCCCACAGCCAAAGAGGTATTACTGAACAGGATTCCTAAAAGCTACAACTATATGACTAAGCAAAACAAAAAAGATAAAAATTCCTCAGAAGATATGGACATTGAGTTTTACTCTCTTCATCATTTCATTAAACTGGCTTGTGAAGGACAAACAGTCGCTATGGACATGATTCATGCGCCTGATCACATGATTGAAGAAAAAACCGATATATGGGATTTAATAGTCAATAACCGAAAAAAACTCTATACTAAAAAGATGAAAGCCTTTGTCGGATATGCAAAACGACAAATGGAAAAACACGGTGTTTCTTCTGATAGATTAGGAAATTTAAACAAGATTATTAAACAGTTAATTATGTTTAGAGACAGTAAAAAGTGTCATGAAACAAAATTAAAAGATATTTGGGACGATCTTCCTGATCTAGAGTTTACTAGAAGACTTTATGATGAAAAAAGTAAATTACGAATGTATAAAGTAATTGATAGGAAATTCCAAGAAACTATTTCTATTGATTACATGTTAGACTGCCTTATAAAAACTGAATCAACATATGGAAACCGTATTCGCAAAGCTGAAGAAAATCAAGTAGATTTTAAAGCTCTGTCTCATGCGTTGCGTACTGCTTATCAAATGAGAGAACTTTTAATCGATAATACTATTACTTTTCCATTAAAAAATGCGAGCTTTATAAAAGAAGTTAAACAAGGTAAACACGACTATTTAACTGTAGTTGCTCCAGTACTAGAAAATCTATTCAGCGAAGTGGAAGAGTTGATTATAGACAGTGATTTGCCTGAAAGTGTTGATGCGGAATATTGGGACGGGTTACTGATGTTTATCATAGGTGACAACGTTCTTAATATGTATACCTAATAGTTGAAAATAAATGCAGATAATACCTATTATAAAAACTTTATAGTATCATCTAGTTTTAGTTCTTTTGTTGAAAGGGATATACACATGCCTCTATATGAATTTAAATGTCCTAAATGTGGTAAGATAGTAGAACGTTTACAGAAGTACAGTGATCCAGCTCCGGTGTGTTGTACTGCAATGACAAGGCTTACCTCTTTAAGTAGTTTCCACCTTAAAGGTTCTGGTTGGTACAGTACCGACTACAAGAAGAATAAGGAGTCAAAACAAAATGAGCCTAGTAAATAACATAAAAACAGGTAATCTTGTACACAATATGACTACGTGTAAAACATGTAATAAAATAGTGCAAATGGAACATACTTGCTATACTTGTATAAGAGCAGAAGAATTCGATACCTACATTTTCTATTGCCCATATTGTAAGAAGGTACTACTAGTTGAGTTTGACCACAAGAACGATAATGTATTGTAAACAGTAGAAAGAATGGAGTGTTTAAATAAAATGTTACATGTAACAATTGCCAATAATACTAATGGCGGTCAAATACCAAAACGTTGTGTGCAGTTTTATTGCCCTGGATGCAATACATTAATAGAGTTTACTGATGTCTGTAGTCTAAAATGCAAGAAATGTAACAACACTCTACCATCAGTAGATTTTTTATTGAAAGAACTTGATAACGTTGGTCATTGGCACAACCAAAAATGTGCTACTTTATACTATCATAATTCAAACAAATGACAGTTGGCTGCATTTTAAATGTACATTTAGTACTGTGCCTAAATAACGGTTATTGATAATGTTTTTATAAAGGAGCAACATAAATGACGAAAAAATTTTACAAAAAAGTGCTTCTGCCTGTAACAGTATCAGCCGGAGACTATTGTTTTGGTAATGGATATTGTTGTGAATTTTTTGATAACGAAGATGGATACCCTGTATGCGCTTTAAATGTAGGAGAGTTAAACTACGACAAAGAAGATAATGTACCTAAACCTAGTGTATGTATAAATCTTCAGGAGGTATGATATTTTGACAATTTGGTTTACATCTGACGAGCATTATAAACACAAATCAATAATAAAACACTGCCCAGGTAGATTCGAGGAGTTCGGTAGCATTGACAAAATGGAAGGTGGTTTTATCAGTAGACATAATGAGGTAGTTAAGCCTGATGATGTTGTGTGGCATATAGGAGACTTTTGTTGGCTAAGAGCTGATAACAGGAATTATTACGAAGTTTTAATGAGTAAATTAAACGGTGAACACCATTTGGTTCTGGGAAATCATGATTACTGTAATCCGTTTTACTATGTAGATATAGGATTTACCACAGTGCATACTGCTCAACAACTTACTATAAACAAACACAATATAATGATGTCTCATGACCCCTGTGTGTATACTAAATCATATAATGATTCGTATATACTACTATGTGGGCATGTACACACACTATTTAAATTTATTCCTGATAAAAGAGTAGTCAATGTAGGTGTTGATGTATGGAAGTACTACCCAATCTCACTAGAAACCATCATAGATACATTAGAACAAAATGCTAAAAGAAAGGAAAAACTGGACACATAGGAATCGGCTACAGGAGCCAGGACCTTCACTGACCCGACATTAGGGAAGGGATAGGAGTAGGGGGTTTTGTTAACCACAAATCAAAACAACAAGGAGAATTAAAAATGTCAACTCAAGCTGAAAGACGTAATACTTACGTAAAGGACGGAATAGAATATGCAAAACCAAACCGTAAGACCAAATACGAAAAATACGGGCATCCGAAGCCAAACATTGCCGGTGCTGTCGATGTTGACAGGGTAAAAAAAATATCGGAAAATCTTGATGACTTTATAATCAAATATATCCGTGATTATAAAGTAGAAAAAGTATTAAACGAATCTGGCCATGTAATAGGCAACAAAGTAGTACGACAAGCTCCCTATGCAGCTCTTGTAGCATTCAAAGACAACGATTCGTTGCTAATAGGGTGGTCAAAAAGACATTCTGGTAAAGCTTATCAGACAGATATAAAAATTATACCGGAAAAGATGTTCAACGCAAACAGTCTAGCATCAGACTTGACTAAATCTATTAAACGAGTTGATGTAGAACCACTACCGTTCACAAAAAAAGACGCTGTATCAGTAGCCATAAACAGGGCTTATGGAGATAAAATAATATTTACTGGTGGTAAAAATACCGTAATAAGGACAAGCAGTGGCAATTTTGTGCCAAAATGTATCGAACGTGCATTGCCGTCATTCATAAGAAGAGCGGAAACATACTTCAAAACCACTGCCAAGAACGTAGAAACAAAAGGAGCTAATAGTAATGAAAAATAGACCAATAGATCTGCCGAGTGATCCTAATTTAACAGCCAAGGATATTGCTGAAGAGTTAGCTAATGCTATATTAAACACCATATTCAATGATTCAGAAGGTAACACAGTATATTCTACATCTGCTACTGTTGCGAGTGGAACAACCACAATATTTACAGAAATGACAGACGATGGAAGATTCACTATAGAAGTAAAACCAGTGAATTAGAAAATTTTGAGTTATACACATGAAAAAAATAATCATAGCAGGAGATATACACGGAGAATGGGCTTACCTTAATGCCATGATAAACAGGCAGAACCCAAATATTATACTACAGTGTGGTGATTACGGTTATTGGAGAAAATGGCACAATACTACGTTTGGAGTAGATTTGTATTCTGGTAAAAAATTAAAACCATGGAACCAGTATGGAGTAAAAAATAGAGATTGTTTAATCTACTGGTGTGATGGAAATCACGAAGATCATTGGGCCGTAAAAAAAGACCTAGTAGAGACCGGTAACTTAGAGATGCAACCCGGAATTTTTTATCAGCCAAGAGGTTCTACTATAACTCTTCCAGACAGTAGAACAGTTATGTTCATAGGTGGTGCGGAATCAATAGACAAAAAAGAAAGAATCTGTGGCGTGGATTGGTTCCCAGACGAGATAATAAGCTACTCTGATATAGAAACACTCCCAGACTGTAAAGTAGATATAATTGTATCACATACAGCACCACGAGAATTTTACGAAAACATCTTTCATAAAGAACACAATAACGACACATCGATGGATGCCTTGTCGCTTGTGTTACAGAAATATAAGCCAGCATTATGGTATTTTGGTCATTTTCACACATTTGCAACTGGTAAATATGAAAGTACTAGATGGTGGTGCTTGAACAAAGCACCTGACTCTAATTGGTGGATCAATATATCAAACTAAAATAATTTGAAACAATTGATATTACCAGTTAGTATATATTAATAATCATATCTACATCAAAATAATCAATATTATCGATTAAAGAAAGGCCACTAAATGACTATAAAATATAAACTAACCAATGTCAGTACACATACATATTATTCAAATGGTAGATGTTTTAATTTTGCATTTTGTTCAAAACCATCAGCATCTGGGACGGTACAACTACGCAGCCCTTTTGTTGCATGTAGAGAAACTTTCATACATTCTATGATTTATAGAATGAGATCAAGAATCCCTAATCCTTACACAATCGACCCGGAAGTGAAAAAAATACCAATAAGTCAAGTCAGATTTGTAGTAGGTTTCTTTTACGACAGTACAACTAGTAAAAAAAATAATTCAAGTAAATTCGAATTAGCAGTGAAAAGAGGAATACGCATCATTAATCTCTTTGAGCGACGTCATAAATGGGAACTTACAAAACTATTTAAAGTGGAAGAAACAAAACCGAATGACACATCTCAATTCTATATGATAGTAGGTAACAAAAAATGGATTAGAAGTACACATATGCTGTCTTTATACACGTTAATGCTTAGGCTTGGCAACTACATTGATGAAGTTAAAACATGCAAAAACATAATTGATGCTTTGAACAAACATATTGAGTGCCTTAACAATACTGTAGCTCATGCGCGCGCCACATACAAATACTGGGATATGATTATGTCAAACTTTGATAATATTTTCAGTGGATTAACTACGAAACAAATATATGATATAAATGTTCTGGCATCACAATCACAAGAAGGTATTTTTAAATTGTGTCGTGGGTATTCGCATCATAATATAATAGCAGAAAGATTTAATAACGTCAAGGAAAATTATTTTAATAAGGACAAATAATAAATGGACAAAACCTACACGTTGTTTTCTTCAGATAAAGCACAAGTAGACGGAAGTTTTAGTTTTTCATTTTGTTCCAAACCATCAGAGACGAAACAAGTATGGTTAGTAAGTGACTCAACTAAATGTAGAGAAATACTAGCATACTATTTAATTCAATACATCAGATACTCGTTTGGGGAGATCAAAATTACTACTGGAAACATTGATCATCAGAGAATGCAACTTGATTGTACCAGGCTTGTAATTACTACTAAATACATTAGTGATTCAACTAAACAAGCAAACTGCGATACTTTTGAACGAGCTATTATTAGGGGAGTAAAATTAGTAAATTTATTTACAAGTCATCATGGATGGAGGCAAACAAAACTATACGGTTTTCAACCACAGGAATCTATATCATCATTTATGACAGTAGGGGATAAAAGGTGGTTAAAAAGTACTCATATGTTATCGATGTACACATTAATGTTAAGACTTGGTGTTGAGCTAGACGATGATGATGTTAAAACACTTGAAAAAGCATTAAGTGTATTAAAGGAACCTAGTACTCTAGTAAACAGAATGCATGCATATGAATCAGTTAAATACTGGAACATGATTATGCACAATTTTGATGAACTTTTCTGTGGGTTGGACGAGAGAGATATATATAGTACACTTACTCTTGACAGACAATTTGACGAGGGAATTACAAAACTATGTATTGGTTCATCAGAACATAAATTCATAGCTAATGTATTTGAAAAACTAAAACATAGGTATCTCACTAGATAACTTTAAAACAAGATTAATAATGCAAAACATAAACCACCACTAACAGTTATTGTATTGCAAAATACCTAATATAGTATATTAATACTGATTACTGCGGTTTCCATAGTAATATAAAGGAGAAGTGCATGAATATAAAAGGTAAAATTATCAAATATATTTTACTTGTTTTGAATACAAGCAAGCATAATATAGTACCAATATTAGTTATATCAAGTATTTTATTGTGTATAATTGGCTCTTTTTTAATTGAAAACCCAATAGAAACAAGGTTTAAATTACTGTCAAGTTCTTATAAAGAAATGGCCACAGAAAAAGCTAATTTATTGATTAGGTACAATAACTTAACAACTGAATATAACAACTTCAAAAACAAAATAGAAAACAACGACATCGATAAAAAAGCAATAGTATCGTACATCAAAACTAACTTTAAGAAGATGCCTATAGAAGTAGTACAGTCAATAGCTGATAATTTAATTGATATCAGTGTACGTAATAATATACCATATGAACTAATAATGGGAATGGTAGAGGTAGAATCAAATTTTAACCCGTCAGCAGTATCAAGCAAAGGTGCCAGAGGGTTGTTACAAGTAATGCCTAGTATATGGAAGGATACTCTTGGACTAGAAGATGAATACGATCTACACCAAATAAAAACTGGACTAGAACATGGAGTAAAAATATTAACAATAATATTAAATGAGCAAAAAGGCAACATGCCTAAAGCACTCTATCATTATGTAGGCAAAAATGAGGCCTATGTAAACAATGTTTACAAAGCCATGGGTGAATTTATGTTACACAGGTCATTATTGCAGTCATAATATATAATATTGTGAAGCACTACAATCTATCAAGTTCTAGTATAAAAAAATAAATCAATAAAATTGGAAAAAACAAAGATAAAACAGTAACGAAAAAAGACAAAACCAAAAACCAGTAAGATAAAAAAAGTGGTTAAACTAAAACAGGCTAATATCTAAATAGAAATAATCGAAACCAATGAAAGGAGCATGCAATGCCAAAAAAGGTAATAACGAAGTTTCTAGTACAAATGTTGATGCCTAACGAATTTGATACGGAGATATTAAAACGAAGAATATTTAACGTCAATATTAGATTACTGGTTGACAATAAGCAATATCGAAAAATAATTTCGTATATAATCTATTATATGAACAATTTGATGGAAACAAAATTCAGTGATTATACTACATTAAAGGGATTGTCAGGAGCAAACCTAGGCATACCGTTTAATATCATAGCAGTAAGGGACAATGGGTCCATAAAGATACTAATAAACCCACGAATAACTAAAAAATCTACGCGTACAAAAATTATTAACTCAAACTGTGGCTCGATAAGATTAAGCAAACCAATACCAGTAAGAAGATCCATCTGGATAAATGTCGAATGGTACGATATTAAGGGAACTAGATATGTTTCTAAATTTGAAGGACCTGTAGGAAATACAATACAACATGAAATAGATCACAATCTTGGCGTATTAATAACAAATCGTAGTAACACAGAGACAAGACATGCTTAAAATACAAGAATTCATACGTCAGTTTGAAGACATAGAAGATGCCAACATGTTCTTAAAAGAAAAATTACATCTAAAGATAAAAAAATCACTATTAAGACATCAAGATAACAGCTATGATGAAGTGTTTATTTATAACTATGATACAATAAAATCCAATAAAACCAACGTGATAGTAAAAGAAGCAAGAGCATTAATTCTGGATAAACAAAGCAACATAGTAAGTATGTCGTTTCAAAGATTTTTCAATCAAGGAGAATTAACTATAGATCACATTGATTGGGAGAGCACTGTAGCTGAAGAAAAATTAGATGGATCCTTGATAGTAATTTACAATTATAATGGTGATTGGTACATTCAAAGCAGGTCAGAACCCATGGCAGGTTGGTTTGTCCACAAAACTGATTTTACCTATGATACTCTTGCTAAAAGGGCATTATTGTCTAAGCAAAAAGAAAAAGACCCGTTTTGGATTTTTAAACAAGAAGAAAATAAATATTGTTATGTCTTCGAACTTGTTAGTCCGTATAATCGCATAGTTACTCCGTACGAAAGTACCAGCTTATTTTTGCTAACAATTGTAGATAAGCATGCTGAAAAAGAACTAAGTAGAGATATGATAAATGACTTTGCTAAAAAGTATAATTTAGAACGACCTGAGACGTACAGAGTGAGAAATATAAAAGAGGTAGAGTACTTACTAGAAAATCTACTTCCGCTAGATGAAGGTTTTGTAGTAGTAGATGATAACAAAAATCGTATAAAAGTAAAAAACAAAGATTACTTATCAATCAGCAGAGTCGTTATTAAAAGCCGTAATCTACAAGCTAGATGTTTTGCAGAAATAGTACTAAATGGAAATGCCGACGAAATTACTACATATTTTCCAGAGTATACTCAAGTGTTGCGACTATTCACCGACTTACTTAGCATTCTATCAGATGAATTGTCATTCATATGGTTTGATTGCCAAGACATCAAAAGTCAAAAAGAATTTGCCATTAAAATAAAAGATAACCCGTTAAGTAGTATATTGTTTAAAAAAAGGAATGGGTACATTTCTAGTATTGATGACGAGCTGATGAAAATAAAACCAGATAAATTGGTTAGTATTGCTCAAAACAGAATTGGAAGTGAATTACAGAACGAATTAGAGTCTTTATTGTGAGGTAACTATGATAAATAATATAGAAAATGAAATAGAAATTGAATGGTTCAAAGACGAAAGCGGTTCGCTAAATGAGATTTACCAACAAACACAAATGCAGTTTGCTTTTATATCATCTCCGAAGAATGGTAATAAACAATGTCATACATTTGTACTGTGTAGAGATTACTTACATGATGTGCTAAAATGTAGTTGGTTGAAAAAAACATGTACCATATATGGATTCACATTTGATTACTATAAAAATCCGCTGGTAGATTTAGAACGTACTAGAATGTTAGTAACCATGAAAAATCTATCAGACAAAGATGTAGAAATCTTCAATAAAAAAATGCTAACAGCATTGTCGCTATTAAACCACTATGAAAAAATGGCCAGGTGGTCAAGAAGTAGGTTATACAAAGTTAGCAGCCATGAAAAAAATGTGTGGATGTTTGTTGGTACAGCAATGTGGATGCGTTCTCCATTTTTAATATCGCTCTATTCGTTGTTAATAAGACTAGGTGATAAATATGAATACCTGGACGGATTCAAAGGAAACGAAGATCTTAAAGAAAGATTGAAAAACATCGGAGCTGATACAAGTAATGACATGGATAATGATTCCAATTATTTACATCATTTGTGGGATAAAATAGATAAGGTAATAGAATACAGAAAGACTTTGTTTTTTACACATGGAAAACTAGATAAACGTTTTGACTCACCTGCAGTACAAACCATAAGCATATTTCATAATTGCAGCGGTATTTTGAGTTTATGTAAAAGTAATACACAGGATCATGAATTGGATACAACTTTCCGTAATACAATATTATGCGAAAAAAATAGCGAAGCATAAAGTGATACAAGTATAGAAATATACGTAATACAAAATTAAAACGAAAGGATACATAACATGTCAACAAGTCGTCACACTATTGGTACTGATCCGGAATTTTTTGTAGTAGACAAAGAAACAGGTGAGCTCAAATCAGCCATACCACTCATAGACGGTACTAAATATGAGCCAAAGAAAATGCCCGGAGGAAGTATGATACAGAGAGACAATGTTGCTTTAGAGTTTGCAACACCTCCAGCTGTAAACGGCCAAGATTTTGTGTCAAAAATAAGAGAAGCCTTTCAAGATGTTATGAAGGAATTGCCAGCCGGATATGATATTGCTCCAATACCTTCGGCAAATTTTTCTCCGGAACAACTTGACCATGTTGAAGCACAGATGTTTGGATGTGATCCAGACTTTGATGTTTGGACAATGACCCAAAATACTGCTCCGTACGCTCCTGATCACACATTCAGAAGTTGTGGTGCCCATATACATGTAGGATACACAGAAGGCTCTGGAAACGAGTTTTTACTGGAATTCGGGGGCAAGTTTGCGACTGTAAAAACGATGGACTTAGTTCATGGCATAATATCTACAGTTTTGGACAGTTCACCAGAGGCAATTGCTCGAAAGAAGTTATATGGTAAAGCCGGCTGCCATAGAATAACATCATACGGTATAGAATACAGAGTATTGAGTAATTTCTGGTTGAAGAGTCCACAGTTAGTAATGCTTATGGACAGTCTTACTGTGGACGTACTAAATCTAGTACGTACTAATAAACATGAAGAAATGATTGAGGCTATAGGGCAAGACACAATAGTATCTACTATAAATGAAGGAAATGTTTTAGTAGCTAAAGAAATAATAGACTCCTACTTGATGGAAGTCTTGAGTGAGACATCAAAAGATTTACTGGCCATGTGTATCGAAAAAATAAACACATTTGATTTCAAAAAAGAATGGGAGATGGAGGCTTAAAAATGAAGTTAGGACTAACAATGTGGGACTCTAAGACAGGATCTCAACTTGTGATAAACAAAGCTTACGTAGACTATGTGTCGGAAGCAGACCCAAGCTACGAACCTATAATTATAACACCAGCCAACAATATCGACCAAATGGCTGATTTGTGCGACGGCCTAATCCTACCAGGAGGAATAGATATAGATCCTATTTTTTATGATGAAGAAAATATAGCATCATATACTACTGATCCTGCAAGAGATGATTTTGAGAGACATGTGTTTTATGCATTTGTACAACGTAATAAACCAGTGTTTGGAATATGTAGGGGGTTTCAGCTTATATTACGTGAATTCCTTAAAGATAGGAAAAAAACGTATAGTAGTTACTTTACGTTCTATCAACATATTTCTAACCATTCCTTGGCTACGGATCTTAGTATCAGTAGATGCAATCCATCGCACAGCGTACATGCTTTGAGAAATATACTCTATGGCGAGGAATACAATAAGACAGTAAGAATGTATGTTAATAGCATGCATCATCAGGGTGTTATAGTCAATTTCGGTAATTCAAAAAACACAACTATAAAAGACATTACTGTAAGCGCCATGACCAGATATGGAATGAACAAAAAAGAAACCGGTTTTATAGTGGAAGCATATAAAATCAATGGGTGGTCTACTGGTGGAATAGAAGCAGTTCAGTGGCATCCTGAGGAACTAAAAGATTACGGATTAATAACCTCTTTTTTCAACAGTAATAATGCAGAAGAGGAAAACCAAAATGCACTCGATCTCAATTTATAAACAGGAAAATAGCCAAACCAGTATTAATTGTGGTGAAGATAAATCAACAAAGTGGTCCGTAAGATTGTTCTTGGAAAACAGAGTAACATTATATATGGTAGTTGGTTTACATAATTTAAAATCTATGATACAAGAAGTAAGGGCTACCAACAACAATAAGCCGTTAAGACCACTGTATCCATGGGTAGTTAGTTATTCAGAAAAAAGAGTTATTGACAAATTTGGATACGGAATTAGAATATCAAAAATTGAACTAAAACCACTAAACTAAGACGGAGGAATATGTAGTGTTGAATCACATGGTAGAATTAGATGTTCCGTGGGTTGCTGAAGTGATAAGTGAAAGATTTGATGGAGCTATGGAATTGATGACAGAAAATTCTATAATCTATGGTGGTGCAGTTAGAGATGCACTGGCTGGATTACCGTTGTTAGGTGATTTAGACATACTAGTAACAGATTCTGATTCAGAGTGTCTAAAACAAGCATTCAATAATTCATCAAAATGGATTTCAACTGACTCCACACTTCCAATTACTATGTCTGGAAAAAAGAAACCATATCAATCATTGTTATCAGACATAGAATCATTTCAACCAGTAGGGGTAGATATGCATTATAAAAATGCGTATGAACAACCGGTTATATCAAAAGTTAATACATTCCAAACCATTGGTGGTCTACAAGTACAACTAGTTACTTTTCGCACTAATGAAGACCATGCTCTACCAATGTCCAGTATTACCAGATGCGCTTTGTACCCAGCAACATTTGTTGATCTAAAGTGTTGCAGTTTAGTAATGTTGAGTAATGGGAAAGTGTTTGAAACGGTAAAAGGTTCTTATCAAGATTGTATAGATAGAGTTCTCAGAACACACATAATAAACAAGAATCTAAATCTGGATATATTTACAAAAAGAGTAATAAAACTGGAAAAAAATGGTTGGAAATCTAAAATAAATATGCGATCTGTAGTTCGTACAGTTAATAAGCTTAAAGCAGCTGAAAACAAGAAAACAAAACCAAAATGCAAAAAAACGCCTTCAGAACTAATAACCGTTGAAGAATGTTACGGTAAAGATTCTAGATTTGCTTTCACAAGATTACGCATACCAAGGAACAGCATGACGGCATTTGTACCTAGAAATCCATATTTAGTCGAACAAGTCACTACGCTTGTCAATAACATAGCAGAAAAAATAAAAAGAGAAATGCTATCAAGCATAAAAATAACTAGTAGTGAACAAGAAATAGTAATAACTATACAACCCAAAAGCTGTGCGACTACTATGCTGGCTAACCTTTACGCTGCTGCTAGTATAACTAAAAATACAGTCAATGTTAAGCCTAATAAGCGTAAACCAGTAGTTCCAACAATTCTTAAAAAAACCGACACCACTGTACCTAGTTATCACAAATGGATAAAAAATGCTTATATAAAGTATACACATGATTATCCCGAAGGCTTTTCAAATTACACACATGACTGCCACGAATACGTTAATGACAGGATAAATATAGATGATACAAATACTGAAATAAAATATGGCACAGCAACTGATATACTAGAAGCTAAAGACAGTTTCAATGCTTATGAGTTTGTGCGACTTATGAATGCTGATCTAACAAACCATAAACATGTATCCAACAAGCAAGAGTAATTGAGTTAGTTAATGAAAAATAAAAAAGATATACATGAATATAAAAATTACGATCGTAATACCTCTGATCTAGTAAACATATTCGTCTACGGAACATTGAAAGTAGGCGGATATTATGCTGGTTATTTTGACCAGGTGAGGTTGTGTAGTGTACCGTGTACTATTAAAGGAGCTCTATATCGAATAACTGGTGGATGGTTCCCTGGGCTAATTCTAGATGAAACAAGAACAGTACACGGAGAACTACATGTATACAAAAATGCGAAAAAAGTAATTGCATTAATGGATACAATCGAAGGAGTTTCAAGTGGATTATTTAGAAAAGAAACCGTTAATGTAAAAGTTGAAGATAATAAAAATAAAGAAGCTATTGTATATGTATTTAATCATATAATTACTGAAAACAATGCCGTAATTATAGAAACCGGTACATGGCCGATAGACGAAAAGGAGAAACTATTATGAGAATACTGGCTATAAAAAGATCTGGACAAATGGCTAATTACGAAGTAGGAGCACACGCAGAACAGAATAATAACGTAGTATCAGCAATAAATTTTTATGAGACAGGTTGTGCTGGGCATAAAGTTTGGCATGGACCGTGTTTTGTAATATCATTCGTAAACAACTCATCCAAAGTTGTCATTCCTGCAACCGCAGAAAATATTCTCGAAGTTACATATGATAACAGTGGTACGGTAATCACCAAGACACATGGGGTTAGTCTTAAAAAACAAACAGAACCAGTAAACGCGGAAACATACAAGTCTGACGTAGTAGAAATGGAGGCTTAGTATTATGAAAGCGTTAGTTCCATTTGGTTTTGACTACGCAAGAGCTATAGAAGGATTAGTCACCCCAACTAGTGATATAGACGATTTTTATGAAAACACAAATGAGTATAGTCTTGTATTATTTACGGGTGGGCCTGATATCTCTCCGCATCTTTATGGCGAAACTAGCCCGAAGGGTTATTGTTTTGTAGATGATGCCAGGGATAGTGCCGAAATATCCATCTTCAAACATGCTGTAAAAAATAACGTAAAGATGGCTGGTATATGCCGTGGTTTACAACTACTGACAGTGATGTGTTGCGGTAGATTACTTCATCATTTAGATGGACATTCAAGAATGACTACCCATTCGTTTAAATGTTCAAACACCAATAACAATATTCAAGTTAACTCACTGCATCATCAAATGTGTATACCTCCTAAAGATGGATATATCGTAGGTTGGTGCGGAACTAGAGAATCAGACAGGTATATCGGTGATGGTGACAAAGAAGTTGTATGGACTGGTCCGGAAGTGGAAGCGCTAGCCATGCCATACAAGCAGTGTGTTGGTGTTCAATATCATCCAGAAATGATGAGTAAAACTACAGCAGGATATAAATGGTTTTACTTTTTTATACATGACTTTTTGTTCACCTCTAGAAAATCTTTTATGTCTATTTATGTTAAAGGAAACAAGTACAATGTTCTCACCAAATCAAGCAGCACTCAGTCTTAATAAAAAAACAGTCTACGGTGTAGTAATTCTACCTGATGAAAGAGTGTTACTAAAAAGATCATTGTTTGAAACAAGCACAGGAATTGCTACAGGTTTATGGCACACAACAGTGTGTAAACAAACAACTAGCAATTCAACCGCTGTTGATTCTCTGAAAAAAGCTTTGTTTGCAGAGCTTAGTTTGAAAATTGATTCTCAGGATCTTATAATAACTAATATAGCATCCAAAAATTTTGAGAGTTACATAGGAGAAATAATATTATATACTGTCAGATTTACTAGATCTGTTAGAATAAAAGTAAGTTACAGGACGCAACTTATGGCCATGAAACCAAATTTATTAATGTGGGAAATAATAAACAATCAACCTAATTACATGTCGGATTCCGTAGCTGCTATGGAATTAGCAAGATCTAACTGGGGGAAAACATTCTATGTCATGTCACGATGATTTCTCTAAATTGTATGGTTCTGAAGTATACGTAGTAACCAAGGAAAGCACGTCCATAGTTGCTAAAGCTAGTGTTATAGAATTCGTACATTCATTTACAGATGTTATGGATATATTAAAAAACTTCGATCCAGTACGGGACGATAACGTAAAAGTATATCATGGTATATTAGCTCCTGCTAATGTGCTACCCGAAGAATTACATAACACAAATGTTTTTATGATAACTTTTAACCCATATAGTAGCAAAAATGAAGGAGTAGTGTTGCCTGCTACAGAAGAATGTGATGTGGAGGATTTGGCAGACGATATAGAAAATTTAGTAACAAGCGGTTCTGAAGTTACTCATGCAACCAAAATGGAAAGTACGTATCTACTGTATGGATATGAACTAGATGTGTGTCTTGGTATTAATGAAGAAAACATAGATGAAAAAATTATAAACACTTGTTCTGAAATTGTAGATGAGGTACGGCTTACTATTGAGGCTACTAAAATAAGATAAATTAGAATATGTGATATTAAACATAAATATCTGTGAAAGGTGTTGTAATGAGCAATAAGAAAAAAACTATTGAACTAGATCTTTGTATAGATGACAATGACATAAAATACAAAGGTCGTCTGTTAGGAATAGCCACTGATAAAGAATTTGCAGCATTACTTGGTAATAAGGAATTACAAAGTAAGGTTTATACATCAGGAACTGTTCCATTGTTAGACATAGCTGACGCAACAAATATAAATGGAGCTAGACTAGCAATGGCGGTAAAAGAGATAGATGGAGTTCCAGTAACATCTAGACATATATTTGTTTCAGATAAGGTAGACAGTATAGGTTTTGTACAAGGAAGTCAAATGGGTATTGTTACTAGATCTAAATACTGGCTTTTGGTAGTAGAAACGGACGGAGGAATATAATGAACATAAATAATGTTGGAGAACTACAATCGACTTTGTTACCATCTGGTACTCAGTTCGTGGTTATGGATAATACAGAGGGGTCTTATTTTACTTCCGGAACTACTGGATTTATAATTGCTTCGAGACCATGGATTCATGATGACTACATTCCATGCGCAATACTAGACACAATTATAGTGAAAAAAGGTAAAACCGGGAGAGCAAGACTCGATTTTAATAATATAATCACACCAACGTATACAATAGTGGATACCTCTTGCAAGCATTGGAAAATAATGCAACATCGTCTACCCGTGCATGAAAAGTTTTATACTGACTCGGTAAAACCATTTAACGAGTACACAGATATGTTTAATCTTAGGCCAGTAGAATTTCTAGGATGGTGCAGTGCCTATGCTCAGTATATTTTGAATTTATCCCAGTATGCAACACACCAAGTTATATGGCCAGAAGATAAAACAGACGGTCTGAACATAGCTATACGTATTAAGGATATTTGGGATTCAGCTCCAGAACTAGCACTGGATAAATATACTACACATGAAATGAGAGAGCGAATAGTAGTAGCAATTCGAGAAAAAGAAACCGAACTAGTAAAATGTAGTAAAATTAATAAACTCAAAACTGATCAACACAAGATATTTGTTTTGAGGTATATAGCAAGCCACAAATTAACCAGTTCAGTAGTTGAGGTAGAAACTGAAGTAGGTAGATGGATACAATCAATGTCAAATATTAACAAAGCTAAACATACATTATAGTAATAATTAGCATCCATCATATTATGGAACACCAAATATAACAACGGAGTAGCAAATATGTTAATTACTGGGTCAAAAGTAATAGTCATAGAGAGCTCATTAAAAAAGGTAATAGGTCCTCGTGCTGGTAGTATGGGTTACGTTATTAAATCTACTTCATTTAACATAAGCAGCGATCGTGATATAATGTATTATACTTGTGATATCTTATTTACAAGATATGGATTTGAAGAAAGTAAAAGACATGAAATGAAAAGAGTTACGAATGTTTTACCGTTTCCACATTACTCTAGCCAAAATTATGTTAGAGAACTAATAAAAAAAGTCAAAGAAGTCGTATCATCCAAAAATAAAAATAAGTCTATGTTTAATGGTAGTGAGTATACTAGTGCTGATGTAATAGCAATTCCAATATTAAACCATAAAACAAATTTACTAAAATGTGAGTTTGAAGAATTCCATGCGTGGTTAGATAGTTATCTACGATCTCCATTATTTATAGAAGTATTAACTAAGTTAATGGAAAAGAATTTCGTAGGTAATTCCTTTCCATTACAAATAAATCCTACGCTCGTAGAATTCTTCATGAATTGCATATTGAAACGTGCATATAAAAATGTATTTCTGAAACAGAACACGTCCAACAGAGACTTTGTAAATGAAAAAAATGCTATAATCAAAAGAGAGGACATAATAACTGCAATAAAGATTCTTCAATCAAACTGGATGCGCTCGTATCTAGAAAATCTTATGGTCGAAATAGAAAATCAGACGAATCTACTTACTCTCTTGAGAGACTATGTATTGCCGAATATTCACATTGATGATGTTTTAAAATTAAAAACATACATACCCAATACGATGTTTAACAACACATTAAAAGCAACCAATCAAGTTCTTGCAGAATTAACTACTATTGCTGATAATATGGCTAATAAGGAGAAATAATAATAGGTATTTAACTAAACTTCAAACTATCTAAAGGAGGCAGTATGAACGAATTAAGTAAGGTAGAGTTTCTAGAGCAACATATATCTAAACAATTCAACTCAAGAGCAATAGTGGAGGCCAACAAACAGGGACTTGATTATGGCATAACCTTACAGATAGAAAAAAAGGACAATACTTTGTGGGTAACTTTTTCTAAAAAGAAAGAGTGTCATGGTTTTTACATACCATTACCATATGTTGATAAAGGAATAATATTAATAGAAAACAATGAAGTAAAAAGAGCAGTATGTAAATATTGGTTAGAAGAGCAACAATTGATGTATGATTATATGGATGTAATACATCAAGTTGTTTGTGGTGATCCTACCGGATTAGTTCCTAACTACTTCATTAAGAAAATAATCTTTATGCAGCAAATAGTGTATTCATTTGAGAACAAAAACACAGCTACCGTAATATACAACTTACAAAGAGCTATAAATGATGTAGTAAACAAACTACCACTACATAGTACTTATATGAACAGTCTAGTAATGAATAACCGTATCGTAGTTATAGACCCATCTTTCGATTCTATACAAGACCCGGAAACTAGGCTTAAATATCATATTGAAAAATCCAAAAAATATTTTGACAGAGGGTGGACACCGATTGGTTTGTCAGATGGTAGTTTATCTGACAAAAACTATACATTGGCCTATGACCTGAAAAAATTTACTCCATTTGGCGGAAGGTTTCATAACCCTCAAAGAAATTTGTACAGTACTTTAAGTATGAAAGGTGCTGAATTACCATTAGTACGTTCTAGTTCAATGGAGAAAATGCATGAAATTGGCATAACTAGAACAGGATGGAATTTAATAACTTTATTTGCAGATATTCCGGATGTATGGGAAGATCAAATAGTAGTAAGTAGAAGTGCGGCAGATAAAATGGCTGTGACATATGAACGGAGGATTCAATGCCATGGTTCGATGCGTGTAAAAGAAGGCTTTTTACTTAAATACGGACAAGCTTTATCCGTATCACCCGATGGAAGAATCAAACGATTTGATATATTATGCGACAAAGCATGGGTATGTAAAATAGCAGAGTCTACTATAAGTGTAGGTGGAGTACCTACCAAAGTACATAATATAATAGTAAAGTTTATTCGCAAGCTTAAGGATGGCGTAAAAATAACCAATACTGCTGCTAATAAAGGAGTAGTAAAAATAGTAGACAACCTCGGACAGGCTATAGATCCAAGAACAGGAGAGACTAGGGAACTTGAAGTTATAGTCGGATGTCAGGCAGTAAGAAAGAGAAAAAACTATACTCAAATTCTTGAGGCGCTAATAAACAATGTAACAGATGAAAAAGGAGTAGTGGTACCTGATTACTATTGTCCCACAATAGAACAGATAGAAAAACAACTTGAAGAAAAAGGTTTTCCTGCTGATGGTACTTGGCAGTGTTGTACAAATGTTGGGAATTTGACCGGAATATGCGGTAAAGTATTCTGGGGCGTAACACATGACGTAGAAGATATGTTGTGGCAAGAAGAAGACGTGACAAGGACGAACACAAGGAATCTTAGAACAGCTGGGCTTAAATTTTCCACAGTAGAGATTAGGGCACTCGAAACTAGATTTGGAAAAGACAATTCAATAATTGACGAATTAATGTCTTATTCCCAGGGCAGCAGCCAGTTACATGAACAATTAAAAATACTGAGATCTAAAAAAGGCGAAATACCTCCAGATACCAAAACTATAGATTTTAGAAACATAAAACCAGTAGATCAGTCAAATGGAACTATAGTTAGCAAATCCGCTATAGAAGGAACAATAGCAGATGAAACTTTATATCCATATAGTTTTATGTTAAACCTTCCTATAACATATCAAATAATAGTAGATGTAAATGATAAAGTAATATCGGAAGGATACGTACAAGTACCACTAAATGATCCAAGCAGACCAATAAAGTATATAGTACAACTGGATAAAATCTATGTACCATCAATGGAACTAAGAGAATGCTGGAGGCACGAAACAGGTAAATACGGTTTGAGTGAAATAAGCGCACTGCTGAATAACATTATTGCAGTATCACATAGACTAGACAATGATCCAGAATCTAGTGCACATATACAAGTTCTACACAAGGTAGTCTACAATTATTTTAACACTGTAGCATGTAGACTTGGTTCGAAACGCGGAGAAATAAGTCAGTATGGTATGTCTATAAGATATCCGTTTTCTGCAAAAGCAGTAGCAACTCTGAATAACAGGTTGCCTAAGAACACCATAGAAATACACAAAGACATGGCAGAATTATTAGACGTGCAAAACGGAGATGTTGTGTTAGCAGAAAGATTTCCATGTATGGGGTTCATGAGCCTAAGACCGCAAAAAGTGCGTGTAACTTCAGATGAAAACTGTAAGTTTACTATAAGAGTAAGCGGTAACTCACTAGGTTCTATGACTTTGGACTTTGATGGTGACGTATTATTCTTAGCTTCATTTCATACACAAGCAGCGAAAAAATTGTTACACGGAGAGTGGACAAACCCAAACAAACCATGTTATAGCGCTATTTTAGAATTAAATTCAAAAATGGGGAAACCACACATCAAGGAATTATCTCTACAAGACTACAAAATACAACCATTTGATTTATTAACTGTAAATACACATGCCGAAATAGTAGACAAAGCTGTCGGAGTAAAGAGTCATACAGGACCAGTTATAGCATTTGCATACAATATTATGAGAATCATGGAAAATTCTAAAATTGCAAATAATCAAAAGGCGAATTGTGCAGTAGAAATATTCTTGGACAAGGTAGGTAATTCTATATTCAAACAAAAACACGGAGTAAAAGCTCTACACTCCATCTGTATAGATGCTATTTGTACAGGTGATATAGATACATTGGTAGCTGAAGGATTCAAACGCGGTACATCTACAATAATATGTGATACTATCAAAGAGAAAGCTAGAGAATTGGGTGTGGACAACTTAGTACAGTATCATGAGTATATTCGCAGAACAGGCAGTAGCAACATCATAAGCAGAATAGTAAGATCTATGAACAAAGTATATTATGCTAGTAGATCTACATACGAAGGCATTGAATTATTAAGTGCACTTCAACAACCCGTAGTAGACATACCAAGTAAGTTACTAGCATGGTCATTATCAGGAAAGGCAGAGTCCATTAAAACCCCGTTTGATGCTAAATTAAACGAGACTCTATTACAAACAATATCTACTAAAAATGTAAGAAAGATGGGTAGAATAATGTTAGATTTTTTAGACGATACACTATTGCATAAATCAAATTAATACAGTGATGGGGTGGTCTTACTATGGAGGGTAAAATATCTGAACATGGCAATTAAAATAGGTCAAGTTGTTAGATTCAATGAGCATGCAGAACTTATTATACCAGTACACGCTGGATTAATGGCGATAGTTGTAACGATGAAAGAAGTGTTGGATTCAGATTATGGTACACCCCATATAAAAATCGGAGTATCGGTAGACAAACCTATTATGCATTTTTGTAGTTTAGGTGGAATAGTACCTAAACGCACCGGACTTTGGATACCTGAAGATGTTTTATATTCTTCTGTAGAAGTACTACAGCCATATATCCTAGATGGTACTACATTTAAGAGCAAAGATCTTGGTGGTTTTAAGTGTAGAATTATGGGAGCAATAGGAAAATCTGATTATATAATAGAGGTTGATAGTAACGTAGGTGGTAATAGCGCAGACGGAAGAGGCAAAAATGGCAATTGCATAATAATTCCCAAAACACAATTGGAATATAAGTTGTCATAGGAATCAAACAAGACATGATTGTAAAATTTTAATTCAATAATAATCATAAAACCTTAAACAAGAGTAAAGGAGAAAACAATTATGGATAATCAAATAAAACCATGGGTAGGACTAACCACGAACCAATGTGTAATACAAGGAAATTTGGTAGGAAACCCTCAGTACACCGATGACGGAACAGGAGGCGAAATAGCATGGTTGCATTTAAGTACAATTGTGCGAGCACAAGACGCAACTGGAGCATGGGTTGACCACGAGCACATAGTACCAGTGGGTGTGGAAAATACAAACAAAATAGCTGCCATTAAGCAGTATGTCCAGGAAGGACGGAAATTGCAGGTATTTGGTCATTTCAAAACCTGGGATTTCGGTAATCAAAGATTTTCTGGTATTTTGGGAAAACAAGTAGAATTCGGAGAAAAACCATATACACCTAAAGAGGGTCCCAATTTGCCTTCTATTTAATAGGAAATATGAATAGTCAGAGGGGGTTAAAAACCCCCTATTTTGATAAGGAGGACTCATATATGGGGAGAATGGTACCACTCGGACAAACAACTGCACATAGTATTGTGGCTAGAACAATAGATACACCACAGATAGTTGAAGATCGTATAGCTATTCTGGAGAACAGACTTAATGCTATGACACTAGCTTTTTATGAAACCAGGGCCGCATTAGCTGAAAAAGAACGTAGTCAGAACGCATATAGCATATTTCCACAGAAATTTAATAGAGACGGTATCCCAATGAACACCAGTTATATAGGAATGGTTAATGAAACACCACACATTTTAACTGTAAGCACAGATGGCAATTACTATATAGGAAATATACAGTATCCATCTTTATCTGCTGCTGCAGCTGCGGTCGGAGCTCCAGAGAGAAAAAGTGGTTGGAGATTTTGGAAAACAGCAGACGGGACGTCGTTGAAACAGCTATTCAGATCTTAACATGTTAAGAAAAAACAGTAAAACTACCAGGCCATACAGCAAATCAGAGTTCAAAAGCATTGTATGTTCTAACTGTAAGCTGTGTGACAACAATGTTAACCCAACATTTTGCTATTCATTATATAAAAGTAATCCACTCAAATTCATGCATTATACATTTGTACAGTTATGCAAAGCTTACCAAACTGAGTTAGATGAGTTAAATTTGGAAATACAATGTAATAATAAAAAAGTTTCAACTAATATTCACCATACTGATACTCCTAAAGCTGAATTATTGTTTAAAACTATATTTTGTAATGCAAACATTTGTGACAATGAGGTTGATAACAGCTCAGAATGTCCTCTGCTTATAGATTGCATGAACGAATTTATAAAACAAACATTAACATGTAATAAGTTTATGCGTAGCAAAGGAAATAGCAAATCCTATAAAAATAATAAATATATAGCTAAGGCGTACCCAACTTTTTTTTGTAGAACTGGTATAGAAAAAGAAATTAAAAATATTATTGGTGATAAAATATGTTGATCTATATTGGTAGTAATATAATAATTAAAAACTCACCTAAACTTCTCAAGGATGTGTTGGTTGAAGAACTTAAACTACCCAATCCAAAATACACTACTGCTATAGAAAACGGTTTTAGTACGTGGGGTATAGACCCCAACATATACAATTTCAGCATACTACCTGACAATAGTATAGTAATACCAAGAGGATATAAAAAAAGATTACTTAGTCTAATAGACTATTTTTCACTAAAACCCAAAATTGAAGATAATAGAAACATATTCCCGTTTGAAACGATCGATTCGAGACATATAAATTATAGGCCTCTACAATTGCAGGCCATAATACAACTAGTTAGTTCTGGGCAAGAAGGTATTTTAGTAGCTCCACCAGGCGGCGGTAAAACAGTAATGGGGCTGAGTCTAATACCCATGTTAGGACAACCTACTTTGTGGTTGACACACACAGATAGACTAGCTAAGCAAACGCTTGAAAGAGTACGAACTTTTCTTCCATCACTAAAAGATGAAGATAAAGGATACATAGGCAATGGCAAATGGGTAGTCGGTAATATACTTACAGTAGCTATGGTACAAACTCTCAACAGAAGACCAGAAGAAACTGCTAAACTAAGTGAACGTTTTGGTTTAGTAATACTGGACGAAGCTCATCATTGTCCAGCTACTACATTTTTGTCTACAATAAGCAATTTCAATTCATATTATAGATACGGTCTTACCGCTACTCCGTATAGAAGTGATAAAATGGAAAAATTAATGTTTCAGTCACTGGGCGACGAAACAGTCAGAATATCCATACAACAATTAGAACAGGCTGGTAGTATAATAATACCAACTATAAAATACAGAGCAATAAGTTCTAAAAATATAGATGGTAACAATGTACAAGAAATTTTAAAAAAACACATTGTGCCTAACAAAAAAAGAAATGGATTGATAGCAGGAGACGTAATAAGAGAAGCCATTGAGGGTAACTTTTGTATAGTAGTAACTGACAGAAAACTACATGCTGAATTACTATATGATTTAATCCGTCCAACATGGCCAAAAACAGGCATAGCAACAGGAAACTACAGCAGGAAATACATAGACGAACAAGTTAACTTATTCGAGAATAATGAAATAACTGTATTAATATGCACGTTTCAACTATTAGGAGAAGGTTTTGACATTAGTTTTTTAAACAGAGGTTTCATAACTATGCCATTCAGAGCTGAAGGAAAAGTTGAACAGTTGATTGGTAGGATACAGAGGATAGCACCTGGCAAAAAAGATGCCATAGTATACGATTATGTGGACATTAATATAGGAGTATTAAGAAGTCAATTCTATACTTCGTACGGTAAAGACTGTAGATATAACTGCTATGAAAGACTAGGTGTACACATAGAACCCTATTAGGAGAAAAGCATGGATATAAATATCAGAATATCTAATGTTATGGATAGATGCAAAATATCTAAGATAGGTTTGTCTGAGAACAGGCTTATCAGACTACCGGCAGAAATGAGAACTTTATACGAGATAACACCTGGACAACAGTTAACACTTACTACTAAAACTGGATCACTGATCTCTTTATTAGTCACAGGGGCACATAAAGAAGATGTAGAAAAAGATGACCTAAGTGCATACGTAAATAGTGAAATCGCTGAATTATTAGGAATAGAGGATAATAACTCGATAGAAGTTTCATTATATGATGGCCTAACACTAGGATGTGACCCTGAATTTTTTATAGTTGATAAATATAAAGGCTTTATTCATTCGGCATCTATGTTCTTTCAAAAATGGGGAGATGTAGGATACGATGGTATCATGGCAGAAGTAAGACCACTACCCAGTGTAAGCGCATATGTGGTAACCTCAAATATATTTTCACTTATCAAAAAAGCAAGAAGAATAATAGACAATCATCCTAGTGGAATAGGCAAAAATATAATAATGGTAGCCTCGTCATCATTCAACAACATACAAGCTGGTTTTCATTTACATTATGGAATGCCTTTACATATGCTTGGTTATGCTCCTGAAGGTAGTATTAAAAACAAGTTGATAAATCAAATAATAAAAGTTATGGATTTCTACATAGGAATCCCAAGCATTATTATTGAAGGTACATGTGATAGCTCCAGACGCACAAATTTATTTTCGGACTATGGCAAACCTGGAGGATACAGACTTGACACTAGAACGCTAGAATATAGGGTGCCTGGGGGTGCTTTACTGAAACACCCAGCCCTAACTAGTGGCATCTTGGCACTCGGTGCTGTAGTAGTAGAAGACATAGTAAGCAGGATAAAAGAATATTCTGATCAATTTATTGATCTATCAGTAATTACCACACCTGAAGATATTAGGGCGTTATACAATAGCTTACCACAGACTAAAGAAATATTTAAAGCAATATGTAGTAAAGATACTGGTATAGCTGAAGAAATGATGTCAATTATAATACCTGACATCGAAAAGATGGTAGGTTATAAAAGAAGAGCACATGTGATAAAAAACTTTTTTTCCATAATAAAACACAAAGAGGAATTTAACAATAACATAGAAAACAACTGGGAGGGATTTGGTAATGAGACTCAATCTGGACAAATGGACATTTATACAGCACAGTTCTAAGCCTACTATAGATACCAAAGAAGTCTTATATTGGAAAGGTAGCTTGAAAAAACTATTAAAAGTAGGTATGGAATTCGAATATAATCTACCGGATTCCAATGGTACTTGTAAGGGAAATAGCAATGTGTGTCCTTGTGTAAAAATGGCTACTAACGATTGTTGGAAAGAGTGTGCTAATAAAGCAAAGTGTGACGCTGAGAAAAACTACGACAAATGTTTGGCTAGAGCAGAAAAATGCAAACCAGAAGACTGCAAGAATTGTCCTAACTATGTATATGAATGTCCTGGTGTATTTTGTACAAATTTTGTTACCAAATGTTTTAATTGCAGTGATTTTGTAACAGACTGTGCAAATTGCAAAAACAGATATGATCCAAGTAAAAACCCAGAATATATAAGAAATAAGATAACTGCTGAACTGACTCCTAACAACTGCTATGGTTACATAAATGAAAGTGGAGTACACAGTATAACTACGGACGGTAGCCTACTAGGTAAACAAGGAGCTGAAGTAATAACTATAGGAAGACGTGTTGACTACTGGGAATTTTATAAAATGTCAAAAAATATAATCCAAAATGTTACTACCAAAGGCGCTTATCTAAATGAAAGATGTAGTCTACACATGCATCTTCTTGCAAGTTATTACGGTAAATTATTTCCTAGTAGTAGCTCAGCTAAACATGGTATACCTGAGAATATAAGTGAGTTGGAAAGACCAATGCCGGAAATAATACTTGCTAATTTTCATCAGCTAGTAAGACGCTATCAAAACGCGTTAACGTGGATGGGCATGAGCTTGGACATCCCAAACAAAATGACAAGGTGGGAAAAATTCAGAGTATCAGTCCTACAGATATCAGCAATAATGAATGATATGAGATCTGTACAAGAACAAGTATCTAGCCATTCTGGTAATAACAAGTATGGATTTGTAAATTACAAATACTGTCAATTTAATCGTTCTGGAGACATTACAAGATTCCATATAGAAATGAGAAATCTAGATGGTATGAACAGCCCAAGTGCAGTAGCGGCCTTCGCATGTCTTTATTATGCGCTTGTGTTGAAAGCTGTAGAGATCTCAAGGCACGGAATAGTAGAGGTAGGAGATTCTGAATGGTTTTCATATGCTTTAAAAGTAAAAGATGCTATTTTAAACAATGTAAAAGGATACCAGGAAGGAGACAGATTTTCAGATACCAGTAAACTGTATCAGTATAACAAGTATCTAATTGCTGAATCTCTAGATTTAGTAAGGCAACTAAAACATATTCTTATAAAAATAGGCCCGGCATATCAAGTTCTGGAACAACTTGCTGAAAGTCCAATAGCTATTAGAAGGTGTAATGGTGACACTTGGGAAAAAATAGAGACTGATTTATCGGTTCCGACTACCAATGAAACCGAACTCGAAGCAACTATAAACGAGTTCATAGATCTAAGATTAATAGACTCTTGTAATAGTCTTAGTGAATGGGTTACAGCAGTAGGAAAAGTAATCAGACAAAACACCTATGCTGAAGTTGAGGAGACTGACAATCTAGAAGAAAGAGTATTAAACTACGTAATTGACAAAAAAGAAAATGGAGAGCTGATCTGGTCGAACACGCTAGGCACAGCGGTGTTACTATAATAGGAGTTAAATATGTGTGCTATATTCGGAATAGGATTTTTAAATAATTACAGTGTAAATAATGCGTCTACTATTAGACGCGTGCTCGACGAGTTATTCGATCAAGCTGAGATTTGTGGCCGTGACGCATCTGGAATTGCATTGGTGACGAACAAAGAGATTAATGTTATTAAAAATAACGTAACTGGAAGAAAATTTGTAACTGAAAACAATTACATTGAAGCAGTAACCAACTATTTAAAAACTGGACATAATAATGCACATAAGATGTCTATTTTAGGTCACTGTAGAGCGCAAACAAAAGGAACTAGTGAAGACAGAAGCAATAATCATCCAATAGTAACCGGCAAAACTGTAGGTATTCATAATGGGATAATAACAAACGATGAGGAACTATGGGATATTCTAAAAGCTACTAAAAAACCAGCAGAAAGATGTGGTAGAGTAGATAGTGAAATCATATTTAAATTAATAGATAACGAATTCAACAGTAATAGGGACACTACGATGAGTAGAGCCATACAACTAGCTGTAAATGCGTTATCAGGTAGTTTTGCGTGTGCTGCGGTAAATTCAAAAGTACCATGGATGTTATATTTGTTTAGAAAAGAGCTTCCAATAGATATAGTACACTACAACCAGGCAGGACTATTAATGTTCGCCACTAGATCTTCTTTCATACAAAATGCAGTATCTAAAGCCGGTGGTTTAGGCAAACCAAGTCATATAGTTTTAAATAGCAATTCTGGCATATGTATAAATTTATTAAACAATAAATTGCACACATTTAGTATCAACAACTGTTTACAGCTACAACCACCAAAAATAAGCATGGGAGTAACACAATGAGTCTTGATATAACATCAGTATTTACTAATTTATCACATCTTGGAAGATTAAAACACAAAGAAGAGTATTCTACTATAATACTAACCCAGACTGTTGATCAATTAATAGTAGGATCACGACTTGTTATAAAAAATAAAATAGATAACCATGATAATCTGACTAAGACATGTATTACTTCTCTAGATCACATTTTTACTTCAGATTCCATAAATCAAAATAGTAATAAACACACTATAGAAGTACAAGGAGTTCGTCCTGTTGCAATTGACGACAATGAAGATGCTGTGTTCTATTTAACAAGTAAGCAATTTAAAATGGCTGGAAGATCATTTCTAAATAATCACAAACTAAAAGAAGTAGACGAGTTTAATACATCCAAACTACAAGAAATAAAAGAGTATACTGATCGTTATAGTTCCATAACGTTTCGTGTACATAACAATAAACAAGCAGCCAAATGTTTGTATAAATTAAACGACTTTACGAAAAGTTTTAAGTATAGTAGGCTAGCTAATCAGTATGTATCTGATTATGTGCTGGATGAGACTATCCCACTATTTACATTCATAAATCTATCGGAATGTATTCCTATATTCAATCCGAGACGACTAGATGGAATAGTGATATATCTCCAGGCAATCTCAAAGTTAACCACCACACCAATAACTGTGGCAAAATTATTAATAACCACAAATAACTATCTGGATAATGTTTTTGTAATAGATGGCCAAACAATAAATGTAACTGAGAATATACATAAAGGGATATGGGATAGTTTCGCAAAGATGATATTACAAAAGGGACGTGTTGACAAAGCAAAAGAATCTATTAACTTAGAATCAATAGATAACGCATGTGTTTGTGCTTCTACATCAACACATTAAGTAAAACAAGTAGTATCTTACCCATAATTTACTAATAATAAAACAATTTAGGAAGGTTATATGTGCGGAATAGTCGGTATTATAAATTTTGGAGATGTTGACAAAGAAGAAGAAAGATCTAAAAGAGAAACATCAATATTTCTTGCTACAGAGCTAATGCAACAAACTCAAGCAAGAGGCAAAGATGCTACCGGAGTAGTTAATTTGTATGCTAATGGTGATTGGCACGGTCTAAAAGAAGGCATTGACTGCATTGAATTTCTCTCAAAATGGGGCGAAACTGAAAACGAGTTTGGAGGTTTTTTAAAAATATGGAGAAAGAAAAAAACAGCCCACAAAATATTTTTAGGACACTGTAGAAAAAGTTCCGTTGGTAGTACGTGGCATAATGCTAATAATCATCCTATACATATAGGTGATGTGGTTGGAGTACACAACGGTACTCTTGACAACCACAACCAGATATTTGATAAGCTAAAATGTAAACGTGATGGTGATGTAGATAGTGAGGCTATAATAAGATTATTACACGTTTATTCAAAAAATGGAACTGTACCATTCACCCCAGATATGGTAAAAGAAGTAGCTATGAGACTTCAAGGGTCCTATGCTGTATTGGCGTTTAGTGGAAATAATCCATTTCAACTTGCCTGTTTCAGAGATGGGAGACCAATAGAATTCGCCTTAATAAAACCCACTAAACAAATACTAGTGGCATCGGAAAAAATATTTCTCCAATCTGCAGTGTTTAGAATGAGTAAAGAGGTAAAACTATACAACAACAGGATTTACCCGTATCTCACAGAAGATGATGTAGAATTCAAAACTATGCGTGACGATAGTTTGGTAATATGGGATCTTACCAGAGACATTGATAACAACACTAAAATAGAAGATCTCTATAACACGAAAGATGTACCACGTGCTAATAAATTGTGGAAAGCACCAATACAGTCGAATTATAGTAGTAGTTATCATGGTAATTATAACCATAGTTATAGTACTAATAACTATAATTCTCATGCAAGTGCTGCAACTAATTCTATGAGTAATAAAAATTGCAGCACAAACGCTAAAAACTATACATCCGTTTCAAAGAAAAGAGAAAAAAACTCAACAAATAAAGAGAACAGAAATGGAATGATATGGAACCATAAATTTAAAAAATTCGAACCTAATATTACGGAGATATCTGCTGCTGAAAAAATAGGCAATGTGGAAATACGTATAGACGAAGATTGGATAAAACACATAGGTGCCAAGTACGATGATAGATTACACACCGTCGAGTTAATTGAAGGTGATGAAAGTATACAAGATGTTACCGAAAATATCGTTGAAGCAAGAATAATAAACGAGCCTAATATAAATGATGATGTTACGATTATCGATCCAGCAGATATAGATATTTTGCACACAGAAGGTGAGTGTACAACTGAAATAACTAGAGTAGATCATGTTGTTCTAGAAGAAGCCAATACAGCATTAGAAAAACTCGAAAAATATGAAAGTATCGAAGATGTTATGATAGATATGGACATAGATAGTGAAGAAGCTATGAATCAGCTCCCTATACATGCATTAGCAAATAGAATGAAAAAGGTAATGTATAAACTTGGGTTTTATGATGGCTGGCTTAAATGTTCTTCACGTAAAAAAGGCAACGGTGTTGAAAATAATACTGACAAGAAACACATGTCTAAGTTATCTAGAGCCGAGAAAAACATCAGGATTCTAAAAACTATGACCACAATCATGTTCAAAATATTCGATGGAAAAGAGTCGAATGTATATACTGACCAGAGTTATGGTTATGTTTTGAATAAAGCACTTATGGAATCTTTAAAAGACGGAGGCAGACTTAATACCGATGATATAGACAAAGTGTATTCTCAAGGTGATATGAGCAAACACCTGATACTGAGAAAAATAAGAGCCACAGTAAAAGAAAAAGAGAAGTAAACCATATATGGAGATCTGTGATGCAGAAAAAGTTAGTGTTGATGATTTCGGACAAGATGGATCTGAACAAGAAGTCGGATAGAAACGAGCACTCTTTATTAAGAATGTCAGCTATGACGCGAGACAATCTGCAATTTAATAAGACATTTGTAGAACTAAAACCAACTTCCAATGCTATAAATTCACTAAAACTAAATATTTTTAGGGCATTCTCGTCTGATATAAATAAACTTAAAGAAAAAGTAGCAAGTGGTGAATTAACACTAGATGAGATAAACAGAGTGGGTTTCGTAACCAGAGATACTTATAAGAGAATCCTTGGCAACAGGCGCCAAAAAAACATATGGATTTCGGATAACAGTGACCCAACACAACAAATAGAGAATTTAGTAATAGGTTCTGATCCAGAATTTTTATTGTTTAACGAGGTAGGGGAAGTAGTAAGAGCCAACAGTCTAATGATTAAACAAGGCAAACTTGGTTGTGACGGTGCAATGGCAGAACTGAGGCCAGACCCGGCTAAATCACCAGAAGAAGTAGTGAATAACATAATGCAAATACTTTCGGATGAGTCACTAACTACTAGAATAGCGACTACTAAATGGATTGCAGAGTGTTACTATAAGGATAGTGTCCGAGATTACCCTGTAGGTGGACATATTCATATTGGTAATCCACAACAAGTTGCCGATATACCTATGATGTACAGATGTGATTTTTTCAATTCGATAAACAAGATAATGGATGAACTATTATCTGTGCCAATGATTAAATTAGATGGGTTGGAGAAAGGATCATCAAGGCGAACAAAATGCAACACGGTACTAAACGGATCGAACGGTTACGGGTGGTATGGGGAATGGCGCGAATGTAATGGCCACTTTGAACATAGAACTCTAAGTGGTTTATGGCTTACTCATCCAACACTAGCTGTAGCTGTGCTAGGAACAGCCGAAGCTATAGCTAAAGAGGTATTTAAATTAGGTGCAGCTTCTAACTATGATATGAATTACTTATTCCCACAAAAATTTCATGCAGTTAGCGTATGGAGTTCTGATTTTGATAGTTGGGCGGAAATACCATTGATAGTAGATATGAAATGCACTACTTCATCTAAACAGGTTAAAGCCTTATTACATGATTCTGATCCAAGTAATATAACTGATAGTTACTTAAAAGAGTGGTATAACAACATAAAAACGTTGTCTACTTATAGTAGGTATGATAAATACATAGATGTTTTGTACTCCATACTTTGTCATTCAGATAAAGAGCTAAGTGATTATAGTAGAGATATCAAAGATAACTGGCTTGGGGGTAAAGAATACCTAACAACTATTTAAATATAGTAGTTTTAAAATAATATAATAAAATTTTAATCAAAAAAATGATAGGAGAATTAATATGGCAAATAATGATGTTTACATTTATTACAGTGGAGCAACAGATAAAACAGGCAAAGCACTTTGTGAAGCATTGGATATAGACGGTGGTGCAGTCGCCCCTAAAACAAATAAAAAAGTTGTAATAGGATGGGGTACAAAAACAACAAAAGAAGTAAACATGGGTAATAGCATTACCATTAACCACCCAAACTCTATTCGAGCAAATAGGGATAAATATTCGGCGCTGACTAAACTTAAAGAAAGAAACGTAAATGTAGCCAATTTTATGACGGCAGAAGAAGCCAACAATATGCTCAAGTCAAAAAAAAACATGAGCATGCCTATTATCGGACGTACTAAGTATCACCAGGGAGGAAAAGGGTTTTGGACATGCTTAGATGAAGGAATGGTTCAAGAAGCTATACATGAGGGTGCTTATTATTTTCAAGAACGAATACCAATAAAGGATGAATACCGACTCCATATATTTGATGGTAATCTGATATATGCTCAGAAAAAAGTAAAACGCGATGACATGGAAAAAGCATTTATTGATCATCAGATGGGCAAAATTGAAAACGCCGCCGATAGAGGAGGTAAAAAATTAGACAAGGACACCATCAACTTCATACTTGAAAGGCAGGCTAAAGAACAGGCAGAACACGCTGATATGTTGATCAGATCTAATGAAAGAGGATGGAAGTTTATATCCATTAAAACATCTAGTATCAAAGAAGAACTACTGCAGCAGGCAGTTAAAGCGGTAAGTGCGGTTGGTCTTGATTTTGGAGCAGTCGATTGTTGTACAGACTTGAATGGTAAATCATGGATAATTGAGATAAACTCAGGACCCGGTTTGGATGGAAAATCATTCAAAGCATATGTAGAAACATTGGATCAAGCTATACGCAACAGGTGTTATCCTAGCAAAACAAAAACCAATGAAAAAACTACATCGGAATCGTCAACCAGTACTACGTCAGCAAAACCCGAAAGTAACAAATCGATTTTGAAACAGAAACTATCTCTCTTACAGGAAATGATTGACGTGGCTGACACCGATGAACTCGTAGCGCTAAACAAAGTAGCTGCAAAAATGTTTGGTGGTTGATAAATGGCTAAGTTTTGTGTATCACTGTCAGATTACTATATAGCTGATCAGATAGCAAATCTTATTAATACATATAACCGATTATATAAGCTGCATACTGCCGAAAGCATAATGTCAAGTAACACTACTTATTTAGTCGAAATACTTGGTACTGAGGTAGTAGGTTGTGTGGGAATAACAACTGAGAGCTATGAAATAAGTAGAATACATCACATCTCTGTAAAACCAGAGGTTAGAAAACGTGGTATAGCTAAGAAACTAACGTGCTTAGCTATAACACAATGTCAAACCACTAATGTATATATGACCATAAGGGCCGACAACTACGCGAGTCTGGCATTAGCTATTGAATTGGAATTTATATTTGTTAACAGCTATTGGAACAGAGACCACTATGTAATCACAGCTGCAAGGAGACTGAAGTAATGGGTGTTGTGAATCAACAAGTAGAACAGGAAAACAAAAGCACTAATATCAAGTACATGTCTGTAGAACTAACAAGAAAATCCAAAATTATCACCAACACAAGCATAGAAGATATGGAATATGGATTATTTAAAGGACTAGATTTTAAAACAAAAGCTGTTTACCAAGATCTAGATGATACAAGAGTAATCATATATGATAATGCCAAGAAAACAACCAAATATTTATCGCTTAAAGACTATAATATAGTATCCTTTGAGATATTTAACGGTTCCTCTAGAGATATAACATTTTTTTGGAGCACAGAGGCTGACCAGAAAGCAGCTCTTTCGAGATTAAATGACGCATTAGTAGCCATGCAAATTGTCGAAAGGGTTACATTGGATCAGAACATCATAGATGTCTCAAGTTATACGGATATAGCTCCTGGTCTAAGTATTGATAATAGAGACTATAACACAACACATAGTACTAGTAAAAGCAATTATAACACTACTACTACCACTACAAACGGTAACAAAAAGGAAGCCTCTGCGATGAAACGAAGTAGTAAGGTTCCTACAAAAGAATTTTTACACAAACTTAAAGCTAGTATTGATCAAATACGTACAGGAGATTATGAAGAAATAGAATTTCCAATATTTGACAATAACAATGACGATAAAATGGACGAAGATGACAAATTACAGTTAGAGTATGGTCAAGAAAATATGTGGTCATACATGGGTTACTAGGGAAGGCCTATGCAATTAATAGGGCATGAAAAAGAAAAAAAGATAATATATACTGCTTTGTTGTCTGCTACTAGAAGAAATAAAGCGCTACCACATCTGCTATTCTCAGGATCAGCAGGCTGTGGAAAAACTACTCTGGCTAAGGAAGTAGCAAAAACGGCAAATGTTCCGATGTTTGTAATAAGCCCTGAGAATTTGGGGAAGCCATCAGATGTAATAGAAAAACTCAAATTACTTCCAAGAGAAAATTACGACGACTTTGGCAACAGAATAGGCCCAATTAGCGCCCCTATTATATTTATAGATGAAATTCATAGACAAGCTCTCGGAGGGCAAGAAGTCCTAGGTATAGCGATGGAGGAGTTCGAGCTAGCTATGGACAAAGAACGTAAAAATATGTGGCTACCTTATTTTACCGTAATAGGTGCTACTACAGATGACGGTAAACTTTCTAAGCCTTATAGAGACAGGTTTAAGATAAGATTTCTATTTGAGCCATATTCTTTCGATGACTCTATTAAAATAATAAGAATGCATAGTGTAAGACTTGGAATAATATTAACTCCAAAAGCTGTCAGATCAGTAGCTCAGAAAGGAAGAGGTGTACCTAGAATAATAGTAGGTTATCTGGAGAGAATACGTGATAAATGTCATACAGAAAATCTATTATGTGCCACTAGTAGAGTAGTGGATGATGTGTTTACAGAGTTAGAAATAGATGCTACTGGATTATCAGCTGTCGAACTAAAAATTTTAAATGCATTATATCATTCTGAAGATCCAATAGGTCAAGACAATTTATCTATACTGGTAAATGAATCTCCTAAGACATTGAGTAATTCTATAGAGCCGTTTCTTATTCAAAGAGGTTTGATAATAAGGAGTGGTAAAGGACGAAAAATAACAAATACCGGCAGAGAGTACCTAGAGGAGCATGGTCATATAAAGGACAAAGAAAGACCAAAGTACCTTATAGAGCCAGGCTATGTGAGGACGTAAAATGCCAGAAATAAATAAGCAAAATAATGTTCATTTGGATATAATATCACAAGAAGAGGTAGAAACTAAAGAGTCGTTTCCATTATTTATTTTAGGAGATACTCTTGAAGAAGCAGAAGAAGTATACCAAAAATTTGAAAGTTACCTCAATAAAATAGCATATACATACGCTACTGTATACCACGTAGAAAAATACGATGTTTTTAGTGAGGCTTTATTAGGCCTTGGAAAAGCAATAAAAGGATTTGATAAACAAAGGAACGACAGTTTCATGTCATATGCTATGGTAGTAATTAAAGACACGCTGCATGAATATGTGAGAAAAATGTCCAGAGCGGTAGTAATACCTTCATATATAAAAAAGACTAATACCGTGTTAAGCAGAGTCAATGATATTGCGTTGCCACCAGAGGAACGAGAAAAAGCTTTTGCTTTGTTAAAGAAGGCAGCCAAAAGGGCGGGTCTAACCGTAGAAGAATTATCTAACAGGGCAAGCGTGTTACCATCTAGTATAGAATATACTAATCAAATAGATTATTCAGATCAGCCTAATACATCGCCTGATAAAAAGGCGATGCTTATTATGACATTAGATAAGTTATTTAAAACAATGACTGCTACTGAAAAAGAGATAGCCAAAGGACTAATGGATGATCTAAACCAGAGTGAAATAGCTATAAGACTTAACGTAGATAAGGCATATGTATCAGAAGTGTTAAAAAAATTCAGGAAAAGACTCAAAAGACTTGGTATTAAGATAGAAGACATAATATAAAATCATTTAAGGAGGCAAGTAACAGAATTGGTAAATTACATGAAATATTAGCAGTAAAAGACGATTCGGAGAACGCATTCAAAAAAGCAGTACAAGAAACAAAATCTATATTTGAGAAAGGAGATTTTTTTAATTCTTCTGTAAAAGTGTTAGAGATGTTTGATGATGCTGAGAATGCTAAGATAGGAGGTATAACAGAATGTAAAGATATGACTACAACTGTGTTCGATAAACTGGACGACATAGTAGGGCCTACAGCACGGTTTCTAGACATTCTATTTCAACAGGAATCAACCAACCAGACAGCAAAAGCAGACGTAATAGTAGGGGGTAAAGCTATTATAGAAAACGCACCTGCCACATTTTTGTTATCCCTGGGAAAGAAGTTAAATTCAATGAGGGATATGTATGACACTATTCCTACACTGGCGCCAGGGATTAGTTAGGAGAAAGATGAGAAAGAAGGAAGACACGTTTTGATTATCAATAAAAAAATCATTCCTTGGTCGTTGGTTCAATTCCAACCTGCCCGGCCACTAAAACTTTAAACTATCGGGCAGTAACTCAGTGGCAGAGCTAGGAATTATTAGATTAATATCTATTGAAAAGCAAGTGTGAATAAAAGTGCAAACCAAACATATTGTCTATCTATCGTATACGATTATATGAATAAGGGGGTATTGGAAGGCAATCCAATGCCCCCACAAGAAAATAAGAAAGCACATGTTATATATTATATTATAAGGACAAAAACCAATGAAGACCCTAGAAGCATTACAAAAGTTGGATAAAGAAACTAAAGCCAAGGTGTATATAGTAGGCGGTTTCGTACGGGACTTCTTAAGAAACAAGATTAATAATGATTTGGATATAGTAATAAGAAAGTACCATATAGAACAAATAATCAAATTTTTGTCAAATTATGGTAGTGTTAAAAAAGTTAAACTATCACATACTAAGAATCAGTTTGGAATGTCTATAATACTGTTTAAAGCACATGGAGACACCATTGAAGCACAAATAAGTCTTCCAAAAAAAGGTAAAACTCAAAAACAACACCCAACACATAGTTTAAAAGACGACGTTAAGCACAGGGATTTTACTATAAACGCTATGTATTTACCGATAAACTTTAAATCTAAAAAAGACTTGATAGATTTAGTGGGTGGTCAATTTAGTATTTTCCACAGACGTATATTCGCTGTAGGTAACCCACTTGAGCGAATAGTGGAATCACCAATACGCATAATGCGAGCTATATCGCTATCAGCTAGAACAGGCTATACTATAGACCCATTCGTAACAACTACTATGAAACACGAAGCCAAACTGCTATACAAAGTACCTTTAGAAAATATACGTAATGAGTTAAACAAAATCCTGCTCAGTAAAAAACCATCTAAAAGTTTTAAGTTAATGGCTTACACAGGCATACTTCGTGTAATACTGCCAGAATTAGATGATTGTAGAGGAGTAAAACAGGATCGTAGGTATCATAAATGGGACGTATTCCATCATTGTATATATACTGCTGATTCCACTCCAGAAGATTTAACTTTGAGACTGGCTGGATTGTTACACGATATAGGAAAACCAAAATCCAAAAAAACATTAATCAGCGATAGTGGAGAAAAAGACAGGCTAACGTTTCATAAACATGAGATAATAGGACACAGACTTGCTAACAAAATACTTACTCGTTTAAAATATGATAATAAATTAAAAACGCAAGTATTGGATTTGATAAAAAATCATATGTATCATTATATAGGTAATGTATATTGTTGTACTAATACTAGTTCATTGTGTACATGGAGAAAAGCAGTAGCTAAGACTGACAAAAATTTGACAACGTGTCCTATATGCGGAAGCCCTGTAGTTATCAAAAACGGATGGACAGACAGTTCTATAAGGAGATTTATTGCAAATACAGGTATGACAGAATCAGACATAGAGAACCCTGATACCTTTCCACTATTTATTTTAAGAAGTGCAGACAGAAAAGGAAACGGATTCAAAGATTTGCTTGTTACTGATAAACAAAAAGATTTCCAAAATCGAATAAAAAGTGTATTTAAATCTAGTAAAGCGCTCAAAGTTGCTGATTTAGATATAGACGGTACCGATTTAATGAACACATTTAATCTAAGTCAATCTCCAAAAATAGGTACTATACTTTCATACCTATTGGACCAGGTAATAGAACATCCACATTTCAATAATAAACTTGATTTATTAAAATTGTCTACAGAATTCTTGTTTAATAAAGGCATTACATACTAAATCAATAACGTCAATAAATATAAATAAGGTGTACATAAAAACAGATATAACATAACCACATTTGTCCACTAATGCTTCCTTGCGATAAATATCAAATGTGGTTGTGTACATATATTCTTCTAGTACTAAATATTCCAAAGTGAGTATGCGAGATGAAGCCAAAATGATGTGCTTACCCCTGCTTACAAATGAGAATAGATATGTGCTATGAAGAAGTTTGGACGGCTGGTCGTAATGGCAATCCGCACTTCATTAACGTGAGTGTCGATGAAGAAAGATAGTCTGGTATCGCACCAATAATTGGTAAACAAAGACCAACGACAAGACCAGCATTAAAGTTGGTATATAAAGTAGCATAGGCATGGCTGTAATGCAACCAAGTTCTCACTAAACAACGAGAGTGTCTTAAATTTGTACGTTAAACCTCTATCAATCCTGTGACAATGATAGTATATGCTTTTCTTACTGGAAAATGTAAATACTCAAACTCAGGCGGTGATTTTGACACCTCATTATTCATCGTGAACAACGTTCAAATGAGGGGCAAGATTATGGGTTTTTGAATTGGTAGTGGTAATCGCGTTTTTTAATCCCATAAAAACAATCTTGATATCCAATTAAAAACATTTCTACTACTAGAGAACTGGCAAACAAAAGTTCGAATCTTTTGCTTGATGTATCATACGTATTATATGCTGTTCTAGTCGTCCAAATCTGGGTAGGTGCCCGAGCTGGCTGAAGGGGGCGGGCTGTAGACTCGTTGACTGAAAATCCGCGGTGGTTCAAATCCATCCCTACCCACAAATAAATTCTTTTGTTTGGTTATATTATGACGTTGAAAGTTGTTTAAAACAAAATTTTTATAGTATTGACTGCGATAATAGTTTTATAAGTTTTTCCAAAAGTCATTTCGTATATTGTGAACTACCCACGACCCTAAAGGGTCGGGGCTTCTAATAGAAGTCGGTTCACCAGACTAAGCTATGAGAAATCACAGCTACGATATTTAGGTCATAACACCCTCGGTTGACGCATCAGACCGTTGCTCTGTTATCCGTGATTAAGTAGAGGTTAAGGGTACGCCTCGGTGTTGCGGATGTAAAAAGCCTATATATCTTTGTCGAGATGAGGACGGAAAAGCAACGTGGTAATAGCGTTGTAGAGTACGCATAACACCGCAAGGTGAATTATTCTGAAAGGAATTTTTATGAAAATATATGTAATAAGCAAGAATGGGAAGCCACTGATGCCAACAACTCCCGCAAGAGCAAGAAAAATGCTTAGAGACGGAAAAGCTAAGTGTATCCGCAGAACACCATTTACCATTAAGTTGCTCTATGAAACCACGAGCTATACTCAATCAATAACACTTGGAGTAGACACCGGAAGTAGTCATGTTGGAAGTGCGGCTGTGGATTCTGCGGGGAGTGTTGTTTATTTGTCTGAAACGGAAATCAGAAACGACATTGCTGACAAGATGAAACAACGAGCTAAATATCGTAGGAATAGAAGAAATCGTAAAACAAGGTACCGTCAGGCACGATGGCTAAACCGCAAAAACAGCATTAAGTCCGATAGATTTTCTC
>CAZMCS010000003.1:0-32604 GCA_964565085.1 uncultured Muribaculaceae bacterium
AATAAAAGACAATATAAAATAGAAGATGGCATTATTAAAAGAATGTTTGATAGCAGTTTAAATATTCAAGATGACTTGCTTCAAGAAGTACTATCAAGTAAAGCATCTGAAAAAATGAAAAATATTGTAAATACTATTCAAAAAGAACAAAATGCAATTATACGAAATACTCAGGACAGAACACTTATAGTTCAAGGTATAGCAGGTTCTGGAAAAACATCTGTAGCACTTCATAGAATTGCATTTTTACTTTATAGAATTAAAAATCTTACATCAAATGATGTACTTATATTTGCACCTAACAATGTATTTTCAGAATATATTTCAAATGTACTTCCTGAATTAGGCGAAGAAAATACAAAGGAAACAACATTTCAAGATTTTCTTAGAGTATATATAGAAGAATATAAAACAATTGAGTCATTTCCAAAATTTATAGAAAGATATTACAAATATGAAGAAAAGAATATTGACTTGGTAAAAGTTAAGCAAAGTGATGAAATAATTAAATGTATTGAAGATTACGCAGAAAGACTTACTAATGAAGCAGAGTTTAAAGATAATATATTTAATCATGATATATGGTATTCAAAAGAAGAGTTAAATAATATGTTAAAGAATAAATATAGTAAATATCCTTTATTTGAAAGAATAAATTCAATAGCATATAAAATAGCTGAACAAAACTGTAATGGGAATAAATCAAAAATGAGATCAATTAGATCGTGGTTATATAATATACTTAATATAAAAAATGACTTTAAGAAGATTTATATAAATTTCTATAAAAGCCCTGAATTCTTAAATATATTTAAAAATAAAGTAAATCATGAATTAAATACTGAGGAATTAAACTTTGAAGATGCAAGTCCATTTGTATACTTAAAAGGACTTTTAAATGGATTTTGGATTAATAACTTTATACAACAAACAATTATAGATGAAGCACAGGATTACAGTAAACTTCAGTATATACTGATTAAAAAGATACTAAAGAAAAGCAATTTTACAATACTAGGAGATATAAATCAAACTATTAATCCATATTATCACTACAATTCACTTGAAGATTTAAATGAAATATTTACAGATAATACAAGTTATTTAGAACTTTTAAAAACTTACAGATCCAGTCCTGAAATAATAGAACATACAAATAAAATATTAAATTTATCATTTATAAGTGCTATAAGAAAAGAAAATAATATACCAGTATTATTTAGAGAAGAGAATAATTTGAAAGAACAATTAACAGAAGATATTAATAGAATTTTAAAAAATAGTACTAGTGTAGCTATAATAACTAAGGATGATGAAGAAAGTGAAAAGATATTTAAATTATTAAAGAGTTCTTATCCTGATATAACACATATAACAAGCAGTTCTAAGAAGTTTAATAAAGGATTAATAGTTATTCCTTCTTATATGTCTAAAGGACTAGAATTTGATGCAACAATAGTTTATACAGATAAGAATAATAAATATAAAGAAAATGAAAAGTATCTATACTATGTAAGTTGCACAAGAAGTCAGCATCAATTAATAATTTATAATCAATAAAAAATAAGTGGATTTATCTACTTATTTTTACTTTCTATTTCAGAGATTCTTTTTTTAACTTCTTCAGAAAATTCTGGATATTCTTTTAATAAATCATTTATAATATCTTTTCTTCCATTTATATAATATTTAATATATTTTTCTATTAAATCTTTGTTATTTGGCAAATCTTCTGGTTTGTTTGGATATCTATATATTACTAACAATCCCTTTTCTTCAAATTCAATAATTTTTTCATAAATATTATTTACTTTATATTCTTCAACTACTTTTTGCCTATTAAATGCAACAACTTCTGAAGGCCAATTAGTTTGATTTTCCAAAAAAGGTTTTGAATCTAATTTATAAATAGTTCCACTTTTATTTTTATAAGTTTTATCCAATAAATTTGGTCGCCTTTCAACTAAAATTGCAGGTTGTTCTTTTGTACCTCTTCCTCTTAAAGCAAATTCTAAATCTCCCCATCTTGATAAAAATAATGTTGCTATAACTTCACTTTTTGTAGCATATACAAAATTTCCATTATGAGTGCCTACTCTAGGTTCTATAAATTTTAATCCTGAAATATTACTTCCATGATAAACATAGTTCATTATCATTCACCTAATTAAAGTATAAAAAAAATAAGTAGATTTGTCTACTTATTTTATCTTTCACCTTCTTCAAGCATTGTTCTTATAAATATTGCATACCCTCTTTTTACATCTTCAACTATTACATGTGTTACAGCACCGATTATCTTACCATTTTGTATTATTGGACTGCCACTCATACCTTGTACAATTCCTCCACTCTCTTCTAAGAGTTTTTTATCTACTATTTCAAATGCCATTGCTTTTGATGTATTTATTTTATCTTTATTTATATCAGTAATTTTAATATCATAAACTTTAATAGTATTATCACTTAATATAGTATATATTTGAGCATGACCATTTTTTATTTCATTTATTCTTGCAATTTGAAGATTATCTTTATCAGGTAGTTTTCCTAAATACTTTCCAAATATACCATACATAGTATTTTTAGTAATACTACCCAATATATTATTATAAATAATAGTTGCATTTTTACTTCCTACAGTACCATTAGTACTTCTATCTATGCTGTTAACAATTGTTTCAAAAATCTTACCATCTTTTACCTCTACTCTTTCATTTGTATCACTTAATACTATTTCGTGTCCTAAAGCCCCAAATATCTTTGTTATAGGGTCTATATATGTAAGTGTTCCTATCCCATTCACTTTCTCTTTTACATATAACCCAGTTTTATAAATATTGTTATCTTTTATCAAAGTAAGTTTACTGTCTAACATTTTATTATTTCTTCTAATTACAATATCTACTTCACCATTATTTATATTTTTATCAATTACGCTTGCCATTTCATTAATTGAACTTACTTCTATACCCTCAATACTTAAAATAACATCTCCAATTCTCAGGTTTTCCTTACCTATGTATTTATTATTTACTTTATAAAACCCTACAACTATAAGTCCATTAGTATTAATTGAAATTCCAATGTTTTCTCCCCCTGGTATTAAAAACTCTGAATAAGCAAAAATATTAATGGGCAGCCATAATATTAATGCTAATATTACTACAATTTTTTTCATTATACACCTCATTAATAGTATGTCCTTTTTTAAGAATTAAAAATTACCAATAATTACATTGGTAATTTTTACTATTCTTCACTTTTAAATTCACTTAAAGAACCATCTTCATTCATTATCTTATTTACTGTTTCATTTGCATTCTTTAACTTTTCACTACAGTAATTTACTAAGTTCGTAGCTTCTTTAAATTTCTCCATAGATTTATCCAAATCAATTTCCCCATTTTCAAGTTCTCTTACAATTTCTTCCAACTTTCTTAAAGAACTTTCAAAACTTTCCTTTACCTTTTCCATTAAAACACTTCCTTTACTTTTATTTTTATTTCTCCATCACTTAACGTAATTTTTAAATTATCTTCATTTTTAATATTCTTTTTATTTTTAATTATTTTATCATCTCTATGTATTATACTATAGCCTTTATTTAATATATTTACTGGATTTAATAGTGATAATTTTAAATTTATATTATTTAATATAACTTCATTATTCTTTAATACGTTACTTATTACTGTTTTTAACTTTTCAAACAATCTGTCTAATTTTTCTTCTTTAATTTGATAAATACTCATTGGATTATTAAGTATATAATTTGATTTATATCTATCAAGTTTTTCAAAATAATTATTTAATCTATTATCTATTGCTTGAAAACTTCTTGTTTTAGCACCGATTAAATATCTTATTATTTCATTTTTGTCAGGTACTGCAAGTTCTGCTGCAGCAGTAGGTGTAGGCGCTCTTAAATCTGAAACAAAATCACTTATCGTATAATCTATTTCGTGACCAACAGCACTTATTATAGGTACCTTACTATCAAATATACTTCTAGCAACCATTTCTTCATTAAATGCCCATAAATCTTCTAAAGAACCCCCTCCTCTTCCAAGAATTATAACATCTAACCCTTTATATTCATTTGCTTGCTTTATCATTCTAACTATATTTTCTTTAGCTCCATCCCCCTGAACTAATGTTGGAAATAATATTATTTCTGTCATTGGAAATCTTCTGTTTATAGTAGAAATTATATCTCTTACAGCTGCTCCTGTAGATGCTGTTATTACTCCTACTTTAGAGGGGATTTTAGGAATTCTCTTTTTATGATCAGCATCAAATAATCCTTCTGAACTTAACTTTCTTTTTAACTCTTCAAAAAGAATATATAAATTACCTACTCCATCTTCTAACATTTCCTCAACATATATCTGATATGTTCCAGAAGATTCATATAGACTTATTTTACCTCTAACTAATACATTCATCCCATCTTTTGGAGTAAATAATAATTTATTTGTATTATAACTAAACATAACTGCATTTATCTTACTGTTTTCATCTTTTAAACTAAAATAAAAGTGACCTCTAGTATGTAGTTTTAAATTACTTATTTCACCTTTTATAAATACTCTGTCTAAAAAAGAATCATTATCAAGTATAGTCTTAATATACTTGTTAATTTCACTTATAGTGATATATTTCTCACTATTCATTCTCTACCTCATTATCTAAAATACTATCTAAAACACCATTTATAAGTTTTACTATCTTTTCATCAGAATATTTTTTAGAAAGTTCTATTGCTTCATTTATACAAACAATTTTAGGAGTATCATAATACATTAATTCATATGCCCCTAATCTTAATATCGCCTTATCAGTTTTACCTAATCTATTAATTTTCCAATCTTTTAAATATTTCTCAATTAGACTATCAATTTCAGTTTCTTTTTCAATCACACCAAAAACTATAGAATTAACAAATTCACTGTCTATTTCTACATGCTCTTTTATAACTTTCTTAATATCAAAAGTAATATTCTCCTTCTGATAAAAATCTATTTGATATAAAATAATCATTATTTTTTCTCTAAGTTCACTTCTAGTTATTTTCATTTAAATCACCTATTTTTATTATATCATTTATAATTAGGAACTTAAAGATTTATTAATTCTTTTTAATAATTTTATAAAAATATTTTTTATTTTATTATTAGAAAAACTTACAGTATACTTTTTAAATTTATTATTAATTGAAATACTGTTTTTTATTTTAATAAATAAAACAATTATAATGGTTAAAATTAATAGTAATAATATTTGAACTATCAGTAATTGTATAATAAATTTAATATTTTCCATAATACCACCTAATTCTTAAAAATATAATCTATATCAGTTATTCCTTTAGCTTTTATTTTATTTAATATCTTAGGAACAAAATCATACCTAACAAATTCACCATTAACTTGTTTAGAATCAATTTTTTTAAATGCAAAGATATCTTTTAAAATTATATTTCCATCTTTAGTTTTACTTAATTCACTTATACTTATAACTTTTCTTCTGTCATCTGATATCTTTTCAATATTTATAACTAAATCAATTACATTAGTTATATATTCATGTATGACATTAATTGGCATCTCAAGATTAGCCATTAAAATCATTGTTTCAAGTCTATTTAAACAATCTAGTGAATTATTTGCATACATTGTGAAAAGAGAACCGTTATATCCATTATTCATAGCCTGAAGTATATAAAATACTTCCTTACCATGAACTTCATCAATTATTATTCTATTAGGTTTCATTTGAAGTGAATTTACAACTAAATCTCTTATTGTAATTTCATCTTTATAAGTTTCAAGTGAAACAACATTGTTTTGATTTAATTTTAATTCTGGTTCTTCTTCAATAGTAATAATTCTTTCATTTTTATCAATAAAACTACATAAAGTATTTAAAAGTGTTGTTTTACCACTGCCAGAAGAACCACATATAATAATATTCAATTTTGCATGAATACAAGCCTCTAAAAATCTAGCCATATATGGAGTCATTGTACCCATTCTAAGCAAATCTTCAATATTATCAAGTAATTCACTTGGTTTTTTAATTGTAAAAACAGGACCTTTTAAACTAAGTGGTGAAGTTATTGCATTTATTCTGGAACCATCACCAAGGCGCAAATCTATAATAGAATTAGAAGTATCTATTGTTTTTCCAAAAGGTTTAATAATTCTTTGAACAGTTTTAATTATATGTTCATTATTTATAAAAGAAACACTTTCATCTTTAATTATTTTACCATCTGTTCCTATATATATTTCATCTGGAGCATTTACCATTATTTCAGTAACGCTTTTATCCATCATTAACTCTGTTAATGGACCATAACCATTTACTTCATTTTCAATTACTTTATGAACATGATTTCTTTCTAAATCATTTAAATTATATTGCTTTATAATAGTATCAATTTCACTATTAATAAATTCAATCTTATCATTTGGTATATCTTTATTAATTAAATCTGATATAATTTTTATTTTTAATTCTTTTGATAATTTTTCATCATGAATTATTATTTGAGATTCTTGTTTTTTCCTTACTTCAAATATATCAAGAAGACTATTCTTTTTCATTATTATCCTCCTTCAATATATCTTTTATGATATTGTTTAAATTATTAATTTCACTATTATGTTTTTTATCATTTCCCTTAACTAATACAGGTATTGTGTTCTCATATAAATATGAAGTAATATCTTTCATAAAAAAACTGTTAGAAATTGAATAATTAATATTAGTTCCCAATATTTTTTTAATATCTGACAATGAAAAATATTGAGACTTAAAATCTATTGAATTATTAATTAATACCTTAAAATTATCAATTTCATTTTCTTTAAATAAATTAATAATATTTCTTAAATTCTTTATATGAAATAAATCATTAGTAACTACAAATAATATTAAATTCACTACATCTAGAATAGTTAAAGTAATTTCATCCAATACACTAGAAGTATCTATAATAACTAAATCATATGTATTTTTTACTTTATCTAAAATTATTTTAATATACTTACTTTCTATTTTATTACCTTGTCTTGGATCTTTAGGTGCGCAAAGAATATCAATATTTTCATTATATTTATAAATGTAATCTGAAAAACTTTGAAATTTATTATTATTAAAGTCATCTACTAAATCAAATATTGTTTTAGAAATATTTTTATCTATAAGCATTGAAATACAACCATTAAATAAATCAAAATCAATGAGCAATACCTTTTTATTAATTAATGAAGATATGCCTGCTAAATTCATTGCAAGTATTGTTTTCCCCACTCCACCTTTAGGTGAAAATATACAAACACTTTTACACTTTCTCTCACTCATAAATGACCCTCTCTATTCATATTTTCACTTTTAATACATTTCTTTATTCTATATAATTATAACATATTATTTATTATTTTGCTTTTAAAAAATTAAAAAAATATTAGAAGTAAATTACTTTTAATATTTTTATTTATTTTTCTTCACAAATTACAGCAACTTTTAATTGATAATTAGTTTTATCTGGCTCTTTCTGTTCTGAAACCACAAATTCAATTTTACTTTTATCAATATCACAGTATTCTTTAGTATTTGGATTCTTAAATTCAGAAATATCTAACTTCATTTTTTCCTTTAAATCTCTAAGAGTTAGAGTATAAGTGCCAGTTTTTATACCTCCATTAGTCCATAAATCAGTAATAAAAATTTCTTCTGCTTGTTCCATTAATTTACTTTCTAACTCCTTAATTTGCTTTTCACTTAATTTATTACAACCTATAACAAGCAATGCTATAAAAACTATTAATATAATCTTTTTCATATTATTCAGCTCCTATATACTTAATTACTACCTTACCATTACCAATATGAGTTCCATGAATATATGAAGTATTAGATAGAACTGTTGTATTTACAGAACTTGTACCTCCATTACCTGAATTATACTTATCAGAAGTGGTTGCAATACAACTATTTGTAACTCCGCCTTCACAAGTATTTTCACCAGTAACGCAAGGAGAATAGACCTGATAATATTCTTCACAAGAACAAGATGAGCATCTTTCATATGTTTGGCATCCACATGCTGCATTTGCACATGTCAAATTTCCACATGCTACATTTTGACAACTAATGTACCCACATGCAGGATCTGCACATGTATTAATAGTAGATGTCGCATTTAATATACAAGTTGAATCGCTTAAAGTACCAGTAGGACAGTAAGTTTCCTGCATTGTTTCATACCAACTATCATTATATGAAGAACTTGGTTTTGTCGAACTTGTTGACCATGATGTATATATTTTAGTGCATGTTCCTGACCCGGACACATGTTTATTATAAGATGTTCCGTCTGCACATGAAATACTACCGGAATTTTTTTGTGCACAAGCTGAAGAACAAGTTGTTGTATTATAATATATAGAATTATTTATATAATTAGTTCCTGTTCCAACATAAGAATTAGAAATTGAACAATAAGAATAAGATCTATATATACAATCACAAGTACATCTTCTATAGTACCATCTCCATAAAGTACGGGTTGACGCCGCTTTTGTACATTCTGTCCCAGATAATGTCCATTCAACCGGACATGAATATGTTACTCCACAATTTATATGCTGGCATGTCAAATTTCCACATGCTGCTACTGCACAAGTCTGATATCCACATGCTACGTTTGTACATGTATTATATGTTTCACAATCACATGCAGAACATCTTGAGTAAGTTTTACAGTCTCCATCAATCATCCCCGGTTCACAAGTGTTTTCACCAGTTAAACATGAATTATAAACCTCACCATATTCAGTACAATCTTTATACTTATTTCCAGAACCTCCACCACCACCATTTGTTCCATCTAATCCCGCTTCTCCTGCTGCTGGTAAATCTAAAGTTCCTTCAGCATAAGCACCACCAACAGCATTACCATTACCGCCAGCAGTTCCGTCTTTTCCACCGCCGCCTCCTGCTGCTGTAGCAATTATTTCATTATTATATTTAACAGTACTTGCTCCACCACCTGAGTATAAACCTGTTCCACCACCATTATATCCATTTATTCCACCAACATTTATTGATAAAGATTCTACTGAATCTAAATATATTTCTCCATAAACTTTACCACCTTTACCTCCAGTACCATTACCTTGCGCTCCATATGATTCTATAGAATAATAACCAGCCTTAGGTGCATAAAATGTTTCTTCAGCACCTACAAATGAAAAAATAGTTATTTCATCTAATCCAACATATCCTGATGTTACATATTCTTCTCCACAATATAAATAAGTGTTTACTTCAGTTGTATTTTCAATTACTATGTACCCTTCACAATCTGATTCATTTAATTTTATAGCACTAATATATCCTAAATCAACTATTGTCGAAACTTCAAGTGTATCATTATAAACACGAAAACCTTCAGAATCTGTATCATAATGCAAAGAACAAGATATATTATCATTTACTGGATTAAGACAAAAATCTTCAAGATATATTTTAGCAGCATTAGCTATTTGTTTTTCCTGAATTTTCATAATATTTCTTTTACTGCCTCTAAAACTATCAACAATTCCTGGAACTAGCATTATAGTTACAAGTCCCATAAGCGCAATACCTATTAAAATTTCTATAAAAGTAAATCCTTTCTTATTTATCATAAAAATTTCACCTCCAAAAAATATGCTTAATTTAAAAAATCCTTATTTTACTTACAGTTACTTCCTTATTATAATTTTATATTAGAAAATGAATTTTGTCAAATAATAATATATCGTATATTAAATGAAAAATCATGAGTAAAATTAAATTAAGATACTGCTGAAACAATTGACAATAAACCATAAATATTGTATTATTATACCTACGGAGTAGTACTCAAGTGGCTGAAGAGGCGCCCCTGCTAAGGGTGTAGATCGGGAAACTGGTGCGAGAGTTCAAATCTCTCCTACTCCGCCAAATTATAAACATTAACATACATTTCGTATGTTTTTTATTTTATGCATTATTTAATTAAATCTACAAATACTAATTATAAGAGGTTTATATATGAAAAAGATTAGTAAAAATCTTAAAAATAACATTGATTTAATAAAAGATAAAACAGGTGATAGTCCTGATACAATTATAAAGGACTTATCTGTTTTTAATACAAAAATTTCAGTAATATTCAATGAAACTCTTTCAGACAAGGAATTTATAGATAAATATGTGTTAGTATACTTTACTTCTGAATTAAGATATAAAACAAGAAAAAAAGAAAATATACTTGAATATCTTGAAAAAGCAATACCAACTCATAAAACTGTTAAAATAAAAGATTTTAGTGAATTATTTTATAATTTGCTAAATGGATTTACTATTATAATAATAGATGGATATAGTGAAGCATTATCATTGGAAACAAGAGCAAAACTTGACAGCGGTGTTTTGGAAGCAAAAAATGAACAAGTAATAAAAGGACCAAAGGATGCATTTTCTGAAAATTATCAAACAAATATAGGATTAATAAGAAGAAGAATAAAATCAGAAGATTTATGGCTTGAAGAAATAATAATTGGCACTAAAACAAAAAGTAAGATTGGTATTTTATATGTTCAGGATATAGCAAGTAAAAAAGTAATAGAATACATAATAAAAAAAATAAAGAATATAAAAATTGATGGCATTTTTGATAGTAACTATCTAATTGAAATGATATCAGGTAATAAGTCAAAAGTTTTTGCAAACTATATTTCAACTGAAAGACCCGATCTTACATGTATACATTTATTAGAAGGAAGAATTGCAATTGTTGTTGAAAACACTCAGTATGTAATAGTTATTCCTGCAGTTTTCACAGATTTTTTTCATACAGCAGAAGATTTTTATCAAAAAGTTTCAAATGTAAATTTCACAAGATTAATTAGATTAATTGCTTTTTTTACTGCGATTTTAGTACCTGCTCTTTATATCGCAATTGCTACATTTAATATCGAAGCTATACCAGATCAAATGCTAATGAGTTTTGTAACACAAAGAGAAGGAGTTCCCTTACCAACTGTTTTAGAAACACTGATGATGATGGTTATTTTTGAAATATTAAGAGAAACTGATTCTAGAATTCCAAGCGCAATTGGAAGTTCATTATCTATTGTAGGTGCTATAGTTTTGGGACAAGCTGCAGTTATGGCTAGTATTGTTTCACCTATTACAATTATAGTGGTATCAATTACCGCAATTAGTGGAATGATTTCTTCTAATATGGATATGGCAAGTGGAATTAGATGGTGGAGAGTTATATTTTTATTATTTGCAGCCTCTTTTGGATTACTTGGAATTGTTATGGCAGGATTCATTTTTATTATTTATATATCAAGCATAAAATCGTTTGGTATTCCATTTTTAGCACCAATTGCTCCTTTTTATCCTAGCGAGCAAAGAAACGCTATTTTTTTATCAAATAAAAGAAAATTTAAATTTAGATCATTCTTAACTGCTAAAAAAAATATAAAAAGATCTGGTGATTCAAAATGAAATATATTAAAATTTCTTTCTTGTTTATAATAATTACTTTTATAACAGGCTGTTGGAATTATAGAGAATTAAATAAACTCAGTATCATTTCAGCTATTGGTGTAGATATTGAAGGAGAATATTATATTGTAAGTGCTGATATTGTAAATTCTAAGAATGTCGCTAGTAATTCTCAGTCTAGTACAAGTTCTCAAGAATCTCCTACTACTTTATATAAAATTAAAGCAAAAACAATGAAAGAAGCACTTAATAATTTAGTATTTGAAGTTCCTAATCAACTTTATACAGGCCATTTAAATTTACTTGTTATTGGAGAAGAAGTTGCAAAAAAAGGATTATATGATATTTTAGATTACTTTATAGCTGATATTGAAGTAAGAAAAATATTTCCTACAATAGTAATAGAAAATGGAAAAGCAATTGATGCATTAAAAATTATTTTACCTTTAAACACTATAACTGCTGAAAATATAAGAAAATCTTTAGAGGCAGATGCAGAATTAACCAGTTATCTTAGTAATATAAAATTTGATGAAATATTAAACTGTTTATATATGGAAGGAAGACACATGACTATATCAAGTGTTAAAATTGTAGGTTCTCCTGAAGAAGGTAAAAATATCGAAAGTATTTCATCAACAATACCTAAAGCCTCTTTAAAAGTAACTGGTTCTGCTATATTCAAAGAAGATAAACTGGTAGGTTATTTACACGATTTAGATAGTTTAGGGTACAACACTTTAAGAGGACTATCAAAAACAACTGCAATTCAATACCCATGTGATAATGAGGATAATTATGGAGTTGTTGTTATAGATAACTTTAAAGCAAAAGTAAAAGCAACTATAAGAAATAATAAACCAATTTTTGAAATAGTAGTAAACGGAAAAGCGTCAACAACTGAATTTAATTGTAAAATAGATTTAAAAGATCCAGAAAAAGCTATTAAAAATGTAGAAAAAATGTTAAATAATGAAATTAAAAAAATATTATCGAATACTTTAACAAAGTTACAAAAAGAACTGAAAAGTGATGTAATTGGTTTTGGTGAGAAATTATATAAAGAGCATTATAAATATTGGCAAAAAGTTAAAGATGATTGGGATGAAAAAGTATTTCCCACAGTGGAGTATAAAATAGAATCTAAAGTTCTTATAAAAAGTATTGATTCAACATCAATGCCTGCTAAGGAGTTAAAATAGAATGGAAAAAATTAATAATAAAATAAGTTATCTTCAATTTGCCACTATAAGTTATTTTCTATTAGGATCACTTTTTATGGGAGTAGGAATTCCTAACATCTTTAGTTTAAGCAAGCAAGATTCTTGGTTAGTAAGTATTTTCTCTTCAATTATAAGTATAATACCTCTTTTAATTTTATTATTCATTATCAACTATAAACCAGATAAAAATATTTTTGAAAAGATAACCTATTTATTTGGTAAACTTTTAGGAAATATTATAAATTTTATATTAGTAATATTTATGTTCTTAATTTTTATTATAGTAATTAAAAGTACTACATCTTTTGCAACTACTATGTATTTAACTAAAACTCCTAGTTTATATATTGGTGGTATATTTATAACAATTGCAATATATGCTGTTATTAAAGGAATTGAAACTATTGGTAGAATGAGTGAAATATTATTTTTTATTTCATTAATTACAATTAGTCTTATATTTTTAGGATTATATCCAATTTTCCATTTTTATGAATTAAAACCAATTTTATCAAAGGGATTTACACCTATATTTACTACTTCTTTTAAATATATAGCTTACTGCTTAACTCCATTAATTTTAATAACAGTTATACCTAAGAATAATATAACCAACAAAAAAAAATATCACATATATTTTTGGGCTTCAATGTTTTGGGGATTAACATATTTATTTCATGTTTTCTTTTTAATTCCTGGAGTTATTTCTGCAAAATTAGCAGAATTATATCGCTTCCCGGCTTATTATGTATTAAGAAAAATAAGTATTGGTGGGGTTATTGATAATGTGGAAAACTTTACATCAATCCACTGGTATTTTGACAATTTTATTTTTATTGTAATGTGCTTATATTTCTTTAACAGATATATTAAATCCACATTTAAAATAAAAAAAGAAAAAACTTTAAATCTTTTTATTATTTTTATAGGATTAATTTCAGTATATATAGCAAATTTATTTATGAAAAATCCAATGACTATAACAAAATTTATGAATAAATATTTTCCAATATATGTATTTTTACCAATACTTATAATTTTATTAATTATAACTTTATTAATTGTCATTAAAAATAATAGAGAAACTATTTAAAAATCATATTCAATATTTCATTTAAAATATATACTTTAGATTCTGGAACAATTAAATAATTATCTTTTAAAATAAGTAATTTATTTTTTATTAAATCCTTAAAATCAAATACCTCTTGAATATTAATATGAAACTTATCATAAAAATTACGTATATTCAAACCTTTTCTTTTTCTAAGACAAAGCATTACTTCATTTTCCATATCATCTTTCTTAGATATGAATAATTCACTTTTTCTAAATTCTTTATTTAAATATTTATTTAAACTTCTGGTATTTTCATATCGTACAGAAGAAATATATCCATGAGCTCCTAATCCAAATCCATAGTATTCATTATTATTCCAGTAATTTAAATTGTGGATACTTTCAAATCCATATAAAGAAAAATTACTCACTTCATAATGAATATAACCTTTATTTTTAAGTTTTTTACAAATATATTTATACATTCTATAATCCAAATCTTCACTAATAGGTTTTACATTATTAATTTCTAATGCTGTATTTTTCTCAACTATAAGAGAATAAGTACTTATATGTGTTGGTTTAAAATTTAATATTTTTTTAACATCATTTTTTAGCATACTAAAAGTTTCTATAGGAAGAGCATATATTAAGTCAACATTAAAATTATTAAATCCAAATTCTTTAACTTGTTTAATAGCTTTAATTATATCTTTCTTATTATGTTTTCTATTTAAAAACTTTAGATTATATTTATTAAAACTTTCTATACCTATACTTAAACGATTTACTCTACCTTTTCTTAAAAGCAAAAGTAGTTCTTCATTAATATCATTAATATTCATTTCAAAAGTAAATTCACTTTTTTTATTATACTTAAAAATACTAATAATATCAAAGAGTTTAATTAACTGTTCATTATTTAAAACAGATGGAGTACCTCCTCCAATATATATTGAAGATATTTCTTCACCTTCATAAAAATTTAAAATTTCTTCTTTTAAGACTTCTAAATACTTATCTGCCCAATATTCTACATATAACATTTTACAAAAGTCACAGTAAGAGCAGATACTACTACAAAAAGGAATATGTATATATACACTTCTCATATTTTACCACTTATTTATTATATCAATTTTATTAAAAATTAACAATAAATCTTTATTCATTAATTATTATCATTCTCCATGTTCTTGTAAGTGCAGCTGCGCCAGTATCGGCATAAAAGCAAAATGAACCTCCAAAGTTTACTGCAGAATAACTTGCTCCCATTCCAATCCAGGGAGCTCCTGCTGAAACATAAACTGAAAAATCAGTATACCAAGAAGAATAACCCGAGGTATTTATACTTGTTTCCCATATTGCATCACCATATTTTAAATTACTATATGAAGAATAAGAATCATAATATTTTTCATTAGGCAAACTGCTAAAATTAGATGAACCTAAATTTCCGTTAAAATTTCCCATAACATATTCATGAACTCCACCATTTATATCATAAATCCCATATATATTTCCTGTTGTACTAGTTTGCAAACCATTTTGAGTAGTAAAATCATAAGGACATCCTGCAACTGCTGCTGCATTTAAAGTTGATCCTGCACACCCTGTAATAAAAGTATTACTAGGATTTATCCAAATTTCTTTATCTACACTTGTATAATTATTATTACCATATTTCCCGTAAGAAGATTGTGTTAAATAAGATATAGCTCCCCATTCTACACTTTTTATCATATGAGTGTCCACTTCACTAGAAATGAAACCATATTCATTGTTACTTCTTTCCATACTTCTTGTAGCAAAAAACATATTTGAAATTGAAACATCTCTTAAACTAACAATATTAGGTTTAGAAGTTAAAGACGCTGTTATACAACTTTCATCTGTACATGCTGAAGTAATTGTTCCAGTTGTTTCAAACTTTGCAACCCATATTCCCTTTAATTCTGTTTCTCCAAATTCAAATGCTGGGTGTTTTATAAAATGAACATTAGATGCATTGTCTTCAAATACTTCTGTTTCATCAACTGTGTTATTAGTATTTCCATTTAAAAATTTAATACTGATTACTCCAGCTCCTCCATCACAACTACTATGATAGCATGTTACTATTTTATAAGCATATCTTGGTATCCAAACAAAATATGCAAGTATATCTTCTTCGTGAACTTCATTTCCTATAGCAGGTCTGCTTAAATAATATTCTCTTGTATTTGTTCCCGTTTCTTTTACAAGTACTGCATTTGCCCATTCTTGATTTGCATAGTTATACCATTTTTTTGTTACATCAGCTTTTATCCATTTATTCCCATCTCTCTTTACTGGAATCATATTACTTGCAAGTTCAGGATAATTTGCGCCAGTTGCATCAACATAGTAATCTATTTCTTTTGAAAAAACATATGGATCACTTTTTAATCCACTTCCAGTAACTTTAAGATAATTTTGAAGATAAACTACTGGTCTTACTCCTGCATAATTTTCTTTTGGTGTCAATACAGTTCCTGTTGAAGTTACTTTATATGCGGCAGTCCCTTCTTCAGTCATTGTCCAGTAACTGTTATTAGCATTAATATAAGTACCATTTATAGTGTTATATTCTTCTAAATTTATTAAACCTAATTTGTTGTATGTTGAACTTTCTTCACATGTTATATTTTCGCCTGTACATAAAAATTTATTTGTATCAACAATAAAGGAACTAGAATTTGTTAAATTATAATTAAAAACTGCTAAACTTGCAGCAAGTTCTGAATAATTAACTGCTGTTAATGATTCAAATAATTTTACATTAGTTACTTTATTATTATAACTAAAGTTAAAGGTTGATAAAAACATAAAAATTAATAAGAATAAAAATATTTTTAAATATTTTTTCAATTAAACAACCTCTCTATTCTATATAAATTATAAATTATTATAATAGAAAAGTCTATTTATTTTTTAATTTTCATCAATACTTAAAACAGATAGAAAAGCTTCCTGAGGAATAGAAACACTACCAATTTGTTTCATTTTCTTCTTTCCTTCTTTTTGTTTATCTAAAAGTTTTCTTTTTCTGCTTACATCCCCACCATAACATTTTGCTAAAACATTCTTCTTCATTGCCGAAATATCTTCTCTTGCAATTATTTTAGAACCAATTGATGCCTGTATTGGAACTTGAAACATTTGTCTAGGAATAATTTTCTTTAGATTTTCAACAATAAGTTTACCTCTTTTATATGCAAACTCCTTATGAACTATTATAATAAGTGCATCTATTATTTCGCCATTTATTAATATATCTACTTTTGCAAGCTTGCTTTCTTTATTCCCAATAAATTCGTAATCAAGCGAAGCATAACCCTTAGTGTAATTTTTTAATTTATCAAAAAAGTCAAAAACTACTTCAGATAAAGGAAGTTCATAATGAATAAGAACCCTCTTATCATCAATAAATTCCATATTAATATAAGTCCCACGTTTTTCCTGACATAATTCCATAACAGAACCAATATATTCCTTGGGAATAAAAATACTAGTTTTTACATAAGGTTCTTTAATACTTTCTATTTTAATAGCATCAGGCATCTTACTTGGACTATCAATATATATAGTACTTTTATTAGTTAGTAATATTTCATATATAACTGAAGGAGTTGTTACTATTAAATCAATATTAAATTCTCTTTCTATTCTTTCTTTTATAATATCCATATGAAGAAGTCCAAGAAAACCACATCTGAAACCAAAACCAAGTGCTACTGAAGTTTCAGGTTCATAAACTAGTGCCGAATCATTTAATTTTAATTTAGCAAGCGCTTCTTTCAATTTGTCATACTTTGAACTCTCTATTGGATATATTCCAGAATAAACCATTGGTTTCATAGGTTTATAACCAGGAAGCGCTTCAACATGATCTTTTTCTAAACATATTGTATCTCCAACTTTAATATCACTTATACTTTTAATACTTGCGCTTAAAAATCCAACTTCACCACATTCTAAAGCACTCTTCTTTATTTCTTTTGGATTATGTTTACCTAATTCTACAACTTCATAAATAGAACTGTTTGATATCATTTTTATAGAATCACCAATTTTTATACTTCCATCTACTACTCGTATTAAAACAATTACTCCTTTATAAGAATCAAAATAACTATCAAAAATTAAAGCTCTAAATGAATTATTACTAAATTTAGGAGCAGGAATTCTTTTTATAATAGACTCCATAAGTTCTTCTATACCTTCTCCTGTTTTAGCACTGCAGCAAACTATCTCTGAACTATCAAAACCTATAACATTCACAAGTTCGTTTTTTACTTTTTCAACATCTGCATTTGGTAAATCAATTTTATTTATAACTGGAATTATCTTTAAATTATTTTCAAGTGCTAAATGAAGATTAGCAAGAGTTTGTGCCTCTATTCCTTGAGTAGCATCCACAACAAGTATAGCGCCTTCACAAGCGGCTAAACTACGACTTACCTCATATGAAAAATCCACATGCCCTGGAGTATCTATTAAATGTAATGTATATTCTTTATATTTTAATTCTACTGCATTTAATTTAATTGTTATACCACGTTCACGTTCTAAATCCATGCTATCAAGCATTTGTTCCTTTTTTTCTCTGTCTTCAAATGCACCACAAACCTCAAGTATTCTATCTGCAAGAGTACTCTTCCCATGATCTATATGTGCAATTATAGAAAAATTTCTTATATTTTCCTGTTTCATAAAAAAACACCTAATACAGATTATATCATTATATCAGATGAATTTATAGATTTTTTTAACAAATTTAGAATCTTCCTCCGCCAGAACCTCCTCCGCCAGAGAAACCTCCCCCACCAGAAAATCCTCCTCCAAAGCCACCACCTGAGGACATACGAGAACCTGCTGCTTTTGCTAATTCAGTTCTAGCTGCTGTTACTGCAGCATTTAATCCCTGATTTATATTGTTTCTAAGGATACTGTGAATAATTAAATAATCAAAAGTATTCATATGAATAGTATCTGTATTTGGAATATTCGCAATTTTTATTTCCATTTCTTTCTTAACTTTATCTGCAAGACCAAATACATTAGCATATACCAAATATTTTTCCCATAAGTATATTTCTGGCAATTCTTTATCTTTAAATAGACCGAAATCATTTAAAAAGCTTTTAAATGCATTCCATTTTAAATAGTGTTCATTTCCTTTTTTAGTTCTTTTATTAAAAGATGCACAATAAATTATAAATATTATAGAAATTATTATTAAAAAGAATGTATTAAAACCTAGTAATGTAAGTACTATAGGTAAAATTGCATAAAGAATTGGAAATACCTTTTTAGAAGAATTATTTTCATAAAAGTTTTCACTTTTTGCAACATCTGTTGTTCTATTAACCCATTTATTATAGTTTTCCATAAAACTCTTTGCTTGAGTTTCATTCTTTATTTCTTTTTTTAAAGTAGAAATATTTAGTGAATTCTCTTTACCATATTCTTTAACTAACCAGTCAATAAGCATCTGCTCAGACTTGGTTAATGATTCCCTTAAATTATCTTCATTAAGTTTCAGAATATATTCTTTTGATTCTTTATTTTTAAATAATCCCTTTTTTGAAGAAATGGTTTCAATAATTAATCCCTTTTTCCAAATAATATTTAATAATGAAGATGATAAACCCAATGTATCTATTCTCTTATTCATTAAATACTGAACAATTTCAGGACTATAGGTTCCCGGAAAATCTCTAAAATATTTTTCATTAAAATTACTTCTATATTCCTTGTCATATTTATTATAGACATATATCCATAAAATAATTAACCCAATAAACCAAGCAATATTGAATACATAAGAAATAATTTTTAATAATTTTTCTCTTCTTGCTTCTTCTTCAAGCATCTTTCGATATGCTTCTCTTTCTTCATTTGCCTTTTCTGCTAAAATAGTTTCTTCCTCTATCATTTCATTAAAATAATTTTTATTACTCTTTTTTAAACTATCAGATACTAAAGATAAATTAAATGCCATTCTTAAATCTATCATAAAACCTGAAGGCATATCAGATATCTTAATTATTGCAGTTTCTCCATTTTCTCTATCAACTTCACCATATAAAGGACCATGAACCCATACTCTGAAATTATCATCTTTATCAGGTAAATGTACTCTTGCTTCAAAATTACTTAATTCTTCTGTAAAATCATCATCAATCACATTCAATTTTAATTCTGCTGTATCATTATGAACTAATATAACATTTTTTAATGTATATTCAACATAAAATGCATTTGTTGAAATTGAACTTGGTTTATACATTCTAATAGCAATTCCATTACTTAATGAATTAAGAGTATATTTTTTATAATCACCTGATTGTGCATAATTAACTTTTTCAAAGCAATTTACAGGATTGTTTAACATATTAAAATTATTTCCAGATGCTTCACATACCCTAATTAACTCTAAATCATCTGCACTATAAATGCTATTTTCATCAAAATATTTATACACTAATTTCAATTCAAAGCCATTATAAGAGCCATCAAGTAATATTGCTTCCTTAACAAGTATATCTCCATTTTTTTGAATATATAAATCCTGATACATCTTTGCATCAGCATTTACCATTACTGGTATAAATAATAAAACTAAAAATAATAATATTTTTTTCATATACACTTCCTTAGTAAAAAAACTTACTAACTGTAAGTTTATTTTTCATCAAAACTAACTTTTGGGTTTTCTTTTTCTGCTTCTACTATCTCAAAATATTTTATATCTTTAAATCCAAACATAGAAGCTATAATATTTGAAGGAAACATTTGAATCTTATTCATATATGCAAGTACTCTATCATTATAAAACTCTCTAGCATAAGCTATTTTTTCTTCAGTTTCCTTTAAGTCACTTTGTAAACTCAAAAAGTTCTTGTCAGCTTTTAATTCTGGGTAAGATTCACTAAGAACCATAAGTCTATTAAGAACTTTAGATAATTCTCCTGAAGCTTCCATTTCTGCTTCAGGTGTCTTTGCTACATTGAATTTATTTCTTGCTTCAATTACTTTCTCTAAAGTATCTTTCTCATGTTTAGCATACCCTTTTACAGTTTCAACTAAATTTGGAATTAAATCAAATCTTCTTTTTAATTGAACCTCTATTTGAGCCCATTGGTCATTTACCCTATTTCTAAGTACTACTAAAGAGTTATATACTCCAACAAAAATAAATAAAATTAATAACGCTCCACCTATTATCCAATAAATCATTTTCAATCCTCCTATTTACTATAATTATACTACTTATTTTTTAAAATTACACTAAAATTTTAAAAATAAAGAATAAATGTAATTATTAGAATAAAATAAAATTCATATAATAATATAAAAGGAGAAATTAAGTTTTGACAAATACTCAAAAACAAAAACAATTAAAATATCTTAATTATTATAAAGGTAAGTTAGATGGTATATTTGGAATTAAAACTAAAGAAGCTACAAAAAAATTTCAAAAAGATTATAAATTAAAAGAAGATGGTATATTTGGCAAAAATACAGAAAATAAGTCTAAATTAGTATGGAAAGATATACAAAGTAAAATTAATTTAAAAGTTAATTCAAAACTGGTTATTGATGGAATTGTTGGTAATAAAACAATAACAGCAATAAAAAAGTTTCAATCGGTAAATAATTTGATAATAGATGGAATCGTTGGAACAAAAACCTTAACAAAATTAAATGAAACAATAAATCAAAAATTTATATTTCCTGTTAATTATATTGCAATTACACAATTATTTAATTCTAATCATAATGGATTAGACTTAGGATGGAGTAAAAATAATGAAGGACCTAATCAAAATATAATTGCAGTTGCAGATGGGAAAATAACAAAAATAAGAAGTTCATATAATAAAAATGATTCATCAGGTTCAAGTTATGGAAATTACATAAAAATTGATCATGGAAATAACATCAGTTCTTTGGTAGCACATTTACTTTATAATTCAATACCCGTTAAAACAGGAGATACTGTTAAACAAGGACAAATAATTGCTAAAATGGGTAACACAGGAAGAGCTAGTGGAAATCATGTTCATTTGGAAATATTTAAAAATAATATTAAAGTTAATCCATTACCATACTTACATGTTGCCAAAAATCAAGCAGTATCTAAAAACAATACATATAAATTAAATTATTTATAAAAAAGAGTTAAAAACTCTTTTTATTTATCCCTTAATACAGCATTATATTTTTTAGAAATATTTTCTATTACTTCATCAATTATATTATTTACTTCTTCTTCTACTAAAGTTTTAGTTTTATCTAAGAATTCAAGAGAAAATGCAATAGATTTCTTATTATCACGCACAAATATATCAAATATTTCAAGATTTTTTAATATTTTACCAGATATTTTGCTAATATCCTCTAATACTTCTCCAACAATAATATCTTTATTAAATAAGAATGCTATGTCTCTATTAATACTTGGATACTTACTAGGTTCTTCATACTTAATTCTTTTAGATTTCTTATTAAATAATAAATCTAAATTAAGTTCACATACATATAACTCTTCTTTTAAAATACTAGGGTGAAGTTTACCTAAAAAACCTGTAAATTCATTATCTATCATAATATTTGCACTCAACCCAGGATGCATAAATGATAATAAATTATCTGTAGAATATTTAACTCTTTTATCAAATCCTAAGTAATGAAGTAGATTCTCTAATATTCCTTTTAATACATAGAAATCACTCTTAATTACACTCTTATTCCATTCACTTCCAAAATACTTTCCTTTAATTAAGAAAGACAATTTTAATATTTCAGAATAATCATCTTTTTTAGTATAAATATTAGATAATTCATAAATATTAATATCTTTAACATTTCTTGATCCATTGTATTTAACAACTTCCAATAATGAAGGTATTAAAGATGTTCTTAAATGAGTCTTTACTTTACTTATAGGTCTATCAAGTTTTATAATTTCTGACTCATAATTAAATTTAATAGCATCATTTTCGTTAACAAGAGTATATGTTTTAACTTCATTTAAACCTAGACTTCTAAGTTTTTTAGATATATCTTTTCTATATTTAATTTTAGAAGCATAACCACCCTTTTTTGATGCTTGAACAGGAAATTTACCAGTTATTTTACCATAACCATATATTCTTCCAATTTCTTCAATTAAATCCTCTTTTATTGAAATATCTAAACATCTATTAGGTATAGTTACCTCAAATTCATTTGAATATTCAAATCCAAGTCTATCAAATGTACTTTGAACTTCATCTTTGGTTAAAGGAAGACCAAGTACCTTATTAATTTTTTCTAATGTAACATTTACTTTTTTAGATTTTTTATCTATTCTATCATGAATCAATACATTTTTAGTTGGTTTCCCAGATCCATATTTTTCAAGAAGATGACAACTTCTTGAGATTGCTTCATATGTATATTCAAAATTAAGTCCCTTTTCAAATCTAATAGAAGCTTCACTTCTTAAATCAAGTTTTAAATAAGTCTTTCGAATACTAAGAGGATCAAAAATAGCAGCTTCAACTAAAATATTTTTTGTACTTTCAGTTACTTCTGTATCAAGTCCGCCCATTATACCTGCTATACCTATTACTTTATCTTTATCAGTTATTACAATATCATCAGTATTTAAAGTTCTTTTCTTCCCATCAAGAGTTATCACTTCTTCATTCTCATGAGCCATTCTTACTCCTAAAATACCTTTTACCTTATCAGCATCATAATAATGAAGTGGCTGACCATATTCCAACATAATATAATTTGAAATATCAACAACATTATTAATTGAACGCATACCTGTGGCTTCAAGTCTTTCTTTTATAAATAATGGACTTTCCTTTATTTCAACATCTCTAATTAACTTTAATATAAATAATGGACATTTTTCAGTTTCAACATTAAGCTCATAACTTTTTTTTATATCTTCTTCACTTTCCTTATAATGAATTTCAGGCATTTCAATTTGTTTATCTAAGACAGCTGCTGTTTCATATGCAAACCCTAAATGACTTAAACAATCACTCCTATTAGGATTTAAATCCAGAGTATAAATAGTATCATTATTTATATTTAAATATTTATATGGATCATCACCCACTACAGCATCTTCATTTAAAATATGAATTCCGCCCTTATATACATCTTCCATACCAAGTTCACTTAAAGCACAAATCATTCCATTTGATTCAAAACCTTTAATATTTCTTTTCTTAATTTCGAAGTTTTCAGGAAGTATAGCACCACTTTTAGCAACAATTACCTTTATTCCAGATTCAACATTAGGTGCTCCACAAACAATATTAAGAACTTCACTCTTTATATCTACTTCACATTTACTTAAATGAGTTTCTGGAATAATAGAACATGAAATAACTTTACCCACTATTAAATTATTTATTTTATTAGCAGTTTCTATTCCCTCTATATTTACTCCACAATTAGTTATTTTATCTGCAATACTAACTAAGTCTAAATCTTCCAAATCCACATAGTCTTTTATCCAATTAGTACTAATCTTCATTTACTTCACATCCTCTTAAGTCAAAATTTTCTACTCTTAAATCGTTTACATAAAATGTTCTAATATCACTTATTCCATATCTAATCATTGCAAGTCTGTCAAGACCAAATCCAAAAGCATATCCAGTATATTTATTACTATCATATCCACAGCCATTTAAAACATTTGGATGTACCATACCAGCTCCAGCAACTGTAATCCAACCAGTTCCCTTACATACAGGACATCCTTTTCCCTTACATACGAAACAACTTATATCAAACTCTACACTAGGCTCTGTAAATGGATAATATGAAGGTCTGAATCTACTTTCAACATTTCCAAATAATTTATGAACCACTACTTCAAGAATTCCTTTTAAATCTGACAAAGATATCTCTTCATCTACAACCAATCCCTCTATTTGATTAAATTGATGTGAATGAGTTGCGTCATCATTATCTCTTCTATAAGTTTTACCAGAGCATATCATTCTCATCTGTGTCTTATCTTTATTTGCAAGCATACTTCTAATTTGAACAGGACTTGTCTGACTTCTTAAAAGCATCTCTTCAGTTATATAAAAAGTATCTTGAGTATCTCTGGCAGGATGACCTTTAGGTAAATTAAGCATTTCAAAATTATAAAGATCAGACTCAACTTCAGGACCTTCTAAAACATCAAAACCTAAAGATATAAATAATTCTTCGAACTCTTCCAATAACTTTTCTATAATATGAGGTTTACCAGAATAAATTTTTATTCCAGGTAATGTTACATCAATTTTTTCAGAATTAAGCTTATCATTTAATGATTTTTCCTTTAATTCATTACCTTTATTACTTATAAATTCATTTACTTTATTTTTAAATTCATTTATAATTTTTCCATAGTCTTTCTTTTCTTCTGAACTCATTTCTTTTAAAGATTCTAAAAGTTTAGTAATGATCCCATTCTTACCAAGATAACTTATTCTTACATTTTCTAATTCAGCAATATCATTTACATTTAAACTTTCAAATTCTTTTACACTCTTTTCAATATCACTTTTCATATATCTTTCCTCCTAAAAATAAAAACTTTATAACTTAAGGACGAGAAACCCGCGGTACCACCTTAATTCATAAAGTTATTATGCTCTTATAATAGGTTAACGCCCTATAAACGAATCTTTTTTCCATAAAGGTGAATTCACAATCATATTTATATTAGTATCACACCACTAACTAACTCTCTTAAATAAACATTTGATTGCTACTACTCCTTATACAAAGTTAATATAATTATACATTAATTATTAACTATTTTCAATACTATTATTGTTTTGAGTATTCCCTATTAAAAATATGTTGACGATGTTCTGAAAATGATCTATCTTTTTTATACAAACTTAAGATTATCGGATCAATTTTATCAACATCAATGTTTCCATCATTAATTAAAGGTGCACAGTTAAGCCAATACTCTATTCTAGATTTATATAACTCTTCAACATTATTATAATATTTCTTTAACTTTTCACGATTACAATATATATAATCGAAATCAAATAATATACTTGTTATGATATCTTCATCATCAGATAACTCTACTTGTTCTATAAGAAGTTTCATTATTTTTTCTCCAGCATCTCTAACTTCCTCACTTAATACTACTTTAGACATAATAGAAGCTTTAGAAGCAATAACATGTATCATTGAATCAATAGCTAATATTTTTAATTTAGCATTTCTCCATAAAATATCATTTGATTTTAATATTTCCTTTGTTATATTTTTCTTTAATTCTCTTTGTTCATCTATTTTCATACTAGCAACTATGTAAGTAAGTTCAACTATTTTAAGTTTTTCAAAAGAACTCATATATTGTTCAAATAAAAGATTATACAATATATCTTTAAATTCAGAGTCTTCTATTTTACACATTGTTTCAAGCGATTCTAATGTATTATATAAACTTTTTTTATCACTTGCAGTAAATTCAATAAGTAGAATTATTTCGTCTTCCTTATTTATTTCTTTTTTTATTAAATTTTCCGTTCTTTTTAAAAGAGTTAATTTTTCTTCTTCAATATATCGTTGCCCTAAAACACTATCAAGCTTATCAAAACTTTTTAATTTCATAATAACCTCCCTAATAAGTATCTATAATAAATATCTTTTTATAAATTGTCAATTATATACTCATTAACTCTGTTTCTTTTGATTTAAATTTTTCTTCTACTATTTTATTATATTGTTCTATAAGTTTTTGAACTATTTCTAAATTTATTTTTTCTTCATTTTCACTTAATTCTAATTTCTTTATTGTATTATTAGAATCCTGTCTAATATTTCTAAGCGCTATTCTTGCATCTTCACTCATATCTTTAACCTGTTTAACATAGTTTCTTCTTGTTTCTTCAGTAAGTTTAGGTATAGTTAAAATTAATACTTCTCCATTATTAGTTGGAGCCATACCTAAATTTGCCTCATATAAGGCTTTTTCTATTGATTTTAAAAGAGTCTTATCAAAAGGTTTTATAAATAATTGATTAGCCTCAGGTATTGAAATAGTTGCTAAAGACTGAAGAGGTGTCATAACCCCATAATATTCAACCATTATTCCATGAAGAATATTAGGGTTTGCTCTACCCGCTCTTACAGTAGTAAACCTTCCTTCAAGATTTTCTATAACCTTTTCCATTTTAATCTTTACATCATTTTCATCAAACACATTAATCTCTCCTTACTACAATTATATCATTATTTAAATTAAAATATATAACATATTTTAATTATTCTTGAGGTTCTTCTATTACACAATTACTAAGTATTGTTTCACTCACTGTTATATCATCTTCCAAATATAATTTTATTGCACAAAACTTTCCATCATGAATTGCAACTGCTATTTCTCCGGAAGTTTTAATTGATATCTTTCCATTTTCAATTCTTTCTCCTGAATATTCTATATCAATATTACCAGTTTGAGTAACTTCTCCATTTACAAATTCATATACAGTATCAGTTACAATAATATCCATAGTTGAAAAATTATATCCTACTTTTGCAGCATCAACAAGACCATTCACTTTTAGTGATAAAGATTTTTTTCTTGCATTGTTATACATATTCATTCCAACAGGAACTAATGAAATTATCACTAAACTTATAGTTGCTATTACTAAAATCAATTCTATCATTGTAAATCCAGATTTTCTAATCATATTATATTTCCTTTCATATTTAAAAAATCAATGTCATACATTGATTATTGTGGTATAACAATTTCAGCTGAATTATTAATTCCAAAGTAATTCACATTTACTGTAAGAGAATTTATATAATATATTATCCTATATAAATAACCTTTTTCATTTACATATACCTTAACTTCAATATCTTCATTTAAATTTTTCATTTCAATTCCAATTTCTTCAAGTATACTTTTCGCTAAAATATTTTTTACTTTTAAATTGTAAACTTTATATTTATTTTCACTTATAGTTTCTTCTGTTTCATCTTGAATGGTTACAACATTCTTTAAACCTTCTAAATAAATAAGTGGATTATCATACTTCTGTTTTTCTGTTACTTTTATATATTTATCTGCTTCTTTTTGATAAGTTTCTCCATCTATTACATAAATAACCATATTTTCATTAATAACTGTTACTTTAAAATCTTGATCATTATAATTTGAAACACTAATTATTTTGTTTATAAATTCATTTGATACTTTACCATAAATACGAAGATCTATTGAGTATCCATTAACACCATCTTTTCCAACATGCATTTTATCATATAAAACATCCAATTCACTTTTACCACACCCTGTAAGTATAATTAAAAGTAATATGACAATAATTTTCTTAAATATTTTCATATTATCCTCCATATTTTATAGTTTAATTTTATATTATATATCACAATATGTCAAACATTATTTGGCAATTATAAAGCGCCATTCTATGCTTTTATAAGGCTCAATTGCATAATCTATTCCTATTCTCTTATTAGTAGTATATTTTGTAATATAACCATCATCTTCTATCCATAAATCATTTGATTCTATAAGATTAACATTATTTAAACTTTTATCAATTTCCAATACTTTTGTTAACTTAGCAGGACCGTTATAACCTTCAATACCTCTTATAAGTACAGCCTGAGGTTCATTAATACTTCCAGTTACCACATTTAGTAAATAATGAAGTCCATAACATAGATAAACATATGTTACTCCACCGTTTTCATACATTACCTTAGTTCTATCAGTTTTACCAGCTTTAGCATGACATGCAGAATCTTCTTCTCCACGATATGCCTCAGTTTCAGTAATTCTGTATTTCTTTATTTCTCCATTAGAATATCTTCTAACCAATAATTTACCTATTAAAGAAGGCGCTACTTCTAAAACATCCCTTATATAAAAATCATATTTTAATCTCTTATTCATATTTTTATTATACCAAAAATTAAGCAACTAATTTAACTTTGTCTTTAAATTTACTACTTTCCAAACCATCTTTATAATACTGCTTTAAAAAATATAACTTGTCTATATTAGTATTAAATATCATATCAGCAAGTATTAATGCATTTTTTATATCTAATTTATTATAAGTTTTTAAATCTGTTGAACTTATTTTTTCAAATTGGGAACCAATGTAATCAAAATCAAAATTATCACTATTCAAATATAAAAGAAAACTTATAATAAAATTAATATTATTTTGCCATACTTCAGATAATATAGAGCCATTTGGGCATCTGATTTCTATAGTATTACCTTTTATACACATATTTTCAATTCCAAGAGAATTTATTCTGGTTAAATCTAATCCATAACTTTTCCATACATTAATACCTGAATTTTCTATTAAACTAGAAATACTTACACTACTTTCAATAAAGCGTATGTTACAAATTATTATATCTCTAATATTTTTTGCGTAATATAATAATCGTCTTCTGTAAGTTAAATTCTCTCCATAAAAAAATCTATAGATTATATTTTCATTTAAAGTCCAGAACTTTAAAAGGTAACTCCAGTATCTTATATCGCCTTTCATTATTTGTGCTCCTATATGCATGTGATTTGAATTAGGTATTGCTTTCATATCTTTTAATAAATTACATATAAAAGTTAAATTTTTCCAAGTATCTTCTTCATCCTTTAGAATTGGTGAAACAATCTCTGCACCATTAGTCAAAGCAGGTTCTTCTATAATTTTCCATTTCTTTGATAATTCAGAATATCTGCATGTTTTATAATTAAACAAATCAGAATTTTTACTATTAAAATATTTATCAATTCTATCAGGACTAATATTCTTTTCTTCTAGTTCTAGTCCAAATGTAATATTTGAATTAAATTTTAACGTATTTCTCATTTGTAAATAAAAACTTTTTAAACTGATTAACAAGTAGTTTAAATCACTTTCATTTAATTTACTAAAAGGTATATTTAAATCTAAAAATTCGTTCATATAAAAAACCTCTTTTAATAAGAGGTTATTATAACATAAAGATAATTAATTTTCAATTAAATATTTTTTAATAACTTAGTATTTTCAATAATATTTTGATGTAGAAAACTTGCACTTACAAGTATATCTGCACCATTATCTTTTACAAGTTTTCCAGTTACTTCGTTAATTCCACCATCTACTGATATAAGTGTTTTTAAATTACTTTCATTTATCTTTTTCTTTAAAACTTCTATTTTATAAAGAATACTTTCTTTAAATTCCTGTCCACTTTTACCAGGTTCAACACTCATTATTAATACTAAATCTAAATTATTTAAGTATTGAAATATCTTGCTTATATTTGTTTTTGGTTTTATACTTATTCCTACTTTTATACCCATGCTTTTAATATAATCTATTACTTCTTGTGGATTTGATACACTCTCATAATGAAAAGTAATATATTCTACATTAAGAAGTGCATAGTCTTCAATATATTTCATTGGATTACTCACCATTAAATGAACATCAAGTTTTTTAGTAGTATACCTTGTAAAATTCTTTATTTCTCCAAAAGTATATGTTTTCTGTTTTAAAAACTTTCCATCCATTATATCTACATGAAGAAAATCTATTTGAGTTTTTTCAAACCCTTTAATTAAATCTACTGGTTTATATTCATTTGATAAGAAAGATGCACTTACTAACATTTACTTCACCTCATTAATAATCTTTAAATAATTTTCATATCTTGATTTAAGTATTTTACCTTTTATTACTTCTTCTCTTATTTTACATCCATCTTCATTAGAATGCAAACAACTGCGATACTTACAGTTATTTTTAAATTCAATAAATCCTTCTTTTATCTTATTCTTTTCAAATTCTATATCAAGTGCGGAAAATCCTGGAGTATCTGCGATGAGTCCATCATTTATTGAATAAAGTTCCACTATTCTTGTAGTATGTTTACCTCTACCTAAACTTATTGAAATTTCATCAGTTTTTAAATGTAAATTCTTATCAATTTTATTTAATAGAGTACTTTTACCACTTCCAGTCTGTCCTGCTAGAGAAACAACACAGTTTTTAAATTCTTTTTTTATTTTATTTATCTGTGTATTTATAAATACTTTATAACCAATTTTACTATAATATTTTAATATTTTTTTTATACTTTTCTTTTCTTTAAAGTTTAATTTATCAAACTTTGTTATAACTATTACAGGTTTTATATTATTTAAGTGAGCAAGTACTAAAAATTTATCTAAAAGATAACTTGAAAAGTCTGGAGTCTTTAAACTACATATTATAAAAAGTTTATCTATGTTTGCAATTAAAGGTCTTAATAAATAATTTTTTCTTGTTTGTACATCTTCTATTGTAAGAGTATTTATATCTATTTTTACATTATCACCTACTACAGGCTTAATATAATTATTTCTAAGTTTACCTCTTGTTTTGCATTCAACTCTATTAAAATTATCTAAAAGTATTGTGTAAAAATCTTTATTTATTTTAACTATTTTTCCATTATGTAATTCTTTCACTTATTCCTCTTCAAATACTTCTTCTTCCTCTTCAGGAAGTGTAGATACTGTAATAGTAAATTTAATTCCAGGAACTACAATTGTATTAACTGATCTGCTTTGTTGTATTATTGTTCCTTCTGGTACTGTTTCATCTACCTGATATTTAATTTCAAGAGTTAAGTCGTTATCATCACAAAATTTTTCAACATCGCTTACTGAATAATTTCCATTAGTAAAATCAGGATATTTCACTTCAATCTCAGGTAAATATAAAGTCACAGTTGATCCTTTTTTAATAAATGTACCTGCTACAGGAAGTGTATCTATAATTTTCTCAACATCTGTATTTTCATCGGTTACTTTATTGTATTCAATTCTAACAATACATCCATGAAGATTCTCAAGAATTGCTTTAACTTCAATGTAGTTTCTACCAATATAATTTTCTAATTCAAATGTTTCAGGTCCGCTTGAAACATATAAAGTAATTGTTGCTCCTTCTTTTACTTTTCTTCCAATTTCAGGAGTTGTCCTTACTACATAACCTATTTCTATTTCATCAGATGGGACATTTTTTGTCTCTTCAGCAACTATAAATCCTGCATCTGTAAGAATATTCGAAGCTTCAACTACATCTTTTGCAGACACATCTGGAATAATAATACTTTTTGTTTTAAATAAATTAAAATATATAAACATTGATACAGTTGTTACTAAAATTAATCCAGTAAAAATTGAAACTAAAATAATAAGTAATTTATTTTGCTTACTTTCATCTATCTTATCTATTTTTTCTGACAACTTTTCTTTATTATTATCTTCCTTTTTAAGAGTTTTTTCTTCTGATACTTTGGTATCTTCAATATCATTTTCAGAATATTTATAAACATATCTTGTTTCTCTTGATCTTGAATCATCCAATGCTGTCTTTATATCTTCATACATTGCTCTTGCATCTGTATATCTGTTTTTTGGATTTTTAGCAGTTGCTTTTATAATAATATTTTCTATTGACTGAGGAAGAGTTGGTATAATATTCTTTATACTTGGAAGAGCTTCCTTTAAGTGCTTAAGTGCAATTTCAACAGCATTTTCACCCTTATATGGAATTGAACCTGTAAGCAGTTCATACATAAGTATTCCCATAGAATAAATATCACTTTTAATTGTAGAACCTTTTCCATTAGCCTGTTCTGGAGGCAAATAATATGCAGTTCCCATCACTGA
>CAZMCS010000004.1:0-15248 GCA_964565085.1 uncultured Muribaculaceae bacterium
CTTATTCTAACGTTCCCATTAGCCAATTCAACAGCCTTCAAAGTGTCCTTTAACAACGCCTCCAACTCAACCTTGTGCTCTGGTATCCTATGATATACGTCTGCTTCAACTACCATCAGCACCTTGCTTTTCTTGTACTTGTTGTCTATCCAAGACAGATTGCTCACATTACCCTCCAAACTCATTAACCCTTGATTTAGTAAAAATGATACCCTCTGGTATCACTACTGTCTTCCTTAAGATAGCAGTTTTCTCTTTGTTTAACACAAATTTTCCATGTGAGTCTGTAACCAGATACTCATAAAACCCTGTGTCAGTATCAGCAGCAGTAACAAAATGTAGCCTAGAGCCATCTTTCAAGCTCACTGGCCAAACATCTTTTGCTCCTTTATCTCCCACCTTTAAGAACATTACTTCTCACCAGTAAACTGAACTGCAATGCCAAACAAGCTAACTGGAACAACAGCCCAGATTGTAGTAAACACTGTAACCTGACCATCCTTCTCTTCAGATGTCAGGTAAACCTCTCCAGCTTTCAAGTTTAATATATGACCTACAGCATCAGTTTCCGTGTGGTTCTCTAGACATGCCCTCTTGAATGTTTTCATCCTCTCTCACCTCATAATGATCTCTGCTGCTACCACAATAAGTACTTATCAAGAATACAATAAGGGTACACTACAGTATAATCGTCAGGTTGAGGATACGCTGATATATTATCCATCTTCCTTATGTAAGCATTTCTGTAGAGCCTACAAGATTTACCAACGCAATCACGCTCAACCAAAGGACACCAACCATCAGCAGGTTTGTCCTTGAACTCTTCCAGCTTCTTTGTAGCTTCTTGTATGTCCATAACCCCTCTCAGTAACACACGAATTTGTTATTCAAGTACACAGAAATTCTCATTGCTAGCAATTCTAGCAGGTACTCCATTTCTTCTCTGCTAAAGCTATGATTCCTAGCTCTTATACGTATCTCATTAACACTCAACTCTCCAAGACCATTCCTTTTCATATGACCAACTAAAGGCAAGTCATTCTTGTCAGTAGCATTAACAGCTAAGTCATTGTCTCTGAAGAAGTGAGCAGTATCATCGTCTTTACGTTTTCTCCTAGTCATAGGCCACCAAAGAGTTGTAAGATAAACTACCAATTCCACGGGCATAAAAGCCATCATCACGAATGAAGTCATATGGAACATGTGGTCTGCGCTTTGTTTCTGGTCTCTGAGTCACTAGAATAAGCGGTTTTTCTTCTGACACGACCCAGTCATCAGCATGTAGCCACTCTATTCCTAGTTGAGACACTAACCTAACAAGCTTATGAAATGTCTTAGGCTTACAAAAGCCATAATCAGTTACTGACCATCTTGCCATATAATGCTTACAAGTACAACTCTCATAAGCCTTAGACAAAGTCATGAGCTCAACCCTTCTATTTCAAGCATCAAAGCTTTTATTTTCTGTCCTATAGCTGACCAATGATCATCAAAGTTAGCTACAAACTCTTCTTCAGAAAGCAACGTGTACAACTTTTGCTGGCATTTACTCTCTGAATTCCAGACTTCAGCACCTATAATGACATTGTCCTTTTCATGACGAAAGCTCATGAAATCACCCACGCTTAACCTCAGATGAAATCTCATCTCATCCACCTCTTCCATGTGTCACAAATTATGCTTAGTGCTACAGCTATTATCAGTATCCCTAGACTGTACATAAGGAATACAACGCTGCCTATTAGTACTGGATATGACATAAGATTAGATAGTATCATGCTGCCCTCAGTCTGTTAACTCTCCTGCTTCTCCTAGCCATTTTGTTCCTCAGCTTCCTGTGTGCTCTATATTGAGCCATTCTCACTGTGCTCTCGCACCTTTTTTGCTGTTGGTGATGCTTTGGGAAGTGCTGCTGACTTATGCCTCAAGCTCATTAACTTCAACATCTTGGTGAACCGTTCTACACTAAAATCAAACATGACAACCCTCCTAGTGTCTGCGTGATGTAGCTAAAATATACAATACACTTACAAAAGCCCCGAGAACTGGCACTAAGAATATCACCCATAACAGAGTGTTCAGTAGTCCTATGGCTTCTGTAAGTGTATGTGGTTCCATGACTATGGGCACTTTGTGACTTGTTCAACGATAGTACTGCTTGCTGGAATGTACATTGTCTTCTTGTCCACAGTTGTCACAGAATACCTGCCTTTAGAGTCAGGCGACAGCTTCTTGATTGAATCTACACAATACTTTTGGTAAGATACTGTGTACTCGTTATCTCCAACTGCCTTTATGCTCATTACCTGATCAGTAGTCAGCAACCATGCGAATGCTACAACAAAGACAATAGCCAACCGTTTCATTTTCCTGCCCCCTGTATTTTCTTTATGACGCTCAACAACTGAGCTGCGTTCAACCCTGCTGGTGGCTTCAATGTTACAAGAAATGATATCTCATTGCTTTTGACTGACTCTGTGTTAGCATCATAAGCTGTCATAGCACAATACCACGTACCTGTAGCCATTGCAGTCTTTGTATAAGCTACAACATTGGTTCCAACTATGGTTGCTTGTAGATTGTCAGGAGAAACTGCTACGTTAGCTGTTCTTCCACAGTACAGTTTGAATCCTGTGGCTGTGTCAGTGTAAGCATCCCACCCGAAGTTGACGTCACCAGCATATGACGTACACACAATGCCCAGAAAAGCCATCCAAAACACTGCCAACCAAATAAAAACCAATCGCCTTAAATTTACTGCATGCATAAAACACCTCCGTTTATTAGATTTTATGGACATCATGTGTCCTAGTGCCCTTGTATTGATCATTCCATTTCTTACGCAGTCTTTCCACGTTTATGCTTGTTACATCAGGTGATATCACGCCAGACTTCTTGAGCTCTTCCAGCTTCATAGCTGAGCACTCTGGGCATAGAAAAACTGGAGTGCTGTTAGTCTTATCATAACTTGGTGGTGCTACAATCAACCTTGACAGCAAGTCCCATTTCTTGCAGTTATCACACTTACCATGTGTTTGACTCCATAGCTCTATACTCCTGCGTACCCTAAAAATGAGCCTATCAACCCAGAAAAATATGAGCCCACCTATAAGGTTAGCGATTATCACAGCCCAAAGGTTGCCCAGCTTGGAGATAAACAGTGCTACACAGATAGACAATATAGGTGTTGATAATTGCCACCTCAACAAGTAGAGAATGTACCGTCTTATCATGATTGACCTCTAAGCATCTTTTTGTATCTTCCTATAACTGTTGCTACTGTGTCATAAGAGACATTGAGAGCATTAGCTATATCCTTGTATCTCAAGTTAGTGTCACGCCACATCTTGATTATCCTAGCTTTGATATTATCTGGCACTTTGTAGCCTATTGGCATTCTAGTGCCTCCATGACTTTTCTGTGATACCCTTTAGCCTTACCTGAATAAGCATTGAGTGCCTTCTCCAAATCCTTATGCTTTTCAAGATAGCTAGCCAACACATATCTTCCAGCGTTAACACCCATCAATGGATCATGTAAGTCACTTTCTTTCCTGACGATACCTTGCTCTCTCAGGTCTTTGCCCCACACCTTGTATCTAACCTGCATCAACCCTCTAGCACCCTTCTTTGATACTGCTTTTGGATTGCCATCACTTTCCACCTTAATCACAGCATTTAGAAGTGACACTGGGTCTACAGTATCTGACTTTATATACACGTACTCTGGCTCTTTTATCACCATCCCTATACCGATACCAACGATGACTCCCATCAGAACACCAATAACGTATGCAGACATTACAGCAGTCCAGTACTTCTTTACTGTAAAAGCCATATTACCACCCCCATACCCATAATGAAAGAAGCAACCCCTACAATCACAAAATGAGCAGCAGATATCAACCATTGTTTGATCTGATATTTCCAGTCCACCTCATATCTGATATAGTACATGCTACACCTCCATTATTCGTTTAGCAAAAAATGTACAACTTGCTTCATGACCTTCTTAGCCTCACAGTACCTGTCGTATGCCACCCTTGACTCAACCTGTCTGTGAGTCCTTGCTCTTCTGTTGTTGTGTAAAGATGACAAAGCATCTTCAAAAATGACCTTGTAGTCCTTGTCAAGATATGTATGAAATCGTTTAATGTTGTCGATAGCACCAATATTAGACACCAAGGAGTCAAGGTTGATTGACTCCAGTCTGATGTGCTCATCTCCATTTTGTGGATCGTCCTCATCTAAGTAATTAGACTGAAAATCAACACATATCTCCTGTGTTGGCTTCTTGCCCCTGCTTAAATAAAACCTTAGAAATTTGTTGAAATGGAATGGTAAGGGTATATCAAAATTCTTGTAGCCTTTCAAGGCAAATACAAAAGCATCCCAAGACAAGCTCAGCATCTCTTGCTTTTCTATGTATGTGCCTTTGCTCTTTAGATAAGATGCCACCCACCTTGATATCCATGGGAGCATCTCAACAAACATGGCGTTTCTAACCTCAAAATTATGAGGTTCAGTTTGTGAGTGGTATTGTCTTGCCATAGCAATAAACTTAGCTTGAGTAGCCTTATCCATTTTTCAACTGTCCTCCTACAATTCTTTAACATGAGATTGTCTTCCATCGTGTGTTACCTCCCACACTTTGTCAGCCTGTGAACTTAATTCTGGCTCATGTGTATTAACTATCAACTGCAAACCTAGTCTATGACTCAACTCTCGCATCATCACAGACACTCTCTCCATAAACACCCCTTTACCCACAAACTTCATAGGCTCATCTAGGATCATAACATTGTTACTCTTTGGATTTTCTAAGCTCCAGAACACAACTCTGAGTGCAAAAGATATTACGTCAAGCAACCCTCCACCCATCTCATCTTTAGGGTTGTACAAGTCACCAGTCAAACCATCCCTCACCAGAAACTCACATTCCGATTGACCTCTCTTGACGTTATATTCAACAACAAATTCAAACTTCCTGTCGAATACTGCCTGTACTATTGAAGTAACCATCTTAGATACGTGCTCCACAAATTTCTTTTGAGTAGCATTTTTAACTGTTACTAGAATAGAGCTAGCAGTAACCAAGCTCTCAACTCTGCTTGTAAGGGCTGCTCTGTCTATGGCAAACTGATTCAATGTACCTTTTGCTAATTCTCGTTTAGCTATCATTAAACTGTACTGCTTCTCATACTCAGCTAAGTCCATCATTGCACCTTGTTGTACTTCTCTTGGATACTTTCAAGCTTCTTGGTCAATGATGCCTCAAGCTTCAAATTTGCGTTTTTAAGACGTTCTATCATTGCGTCAGCCTCATCTACAGACTTAACCCCATAACCTTCCAAATCTTCAAGAACTGATGAAATAGACCCACGTGTTTGATCCAACTTAGACCTAGCAGTTGCCAAATCTTTCCTGAACTCCTTCAACCGTTCTTCATCTGTCATCACACATCCTCCATGACTTTCGATAGCAAAACAGATACATCATCACTCACATCATTCTTCTTTAGGTAAGACATCAAATTTGATTTAAACGACACATCCTCTGCCTCATAAGCAAGCTTATCAGCTATGTTGCTCATGAGCTGATCCATTGATTCTTTTCTGTCCAAATGATCCCTAGTCAACACCTTAGTTGGCTCTTCAGCAGGTATCTCCACCCATTCAACGTCTAACCCATCAAATGTAGCAAAATGAGGCATAGCTATCTCTGAAAAGTTGTATATAGTAGCATCATCCCTGATCATACTACCAGTGTTGACTACGTAGTTGCTACCCATATTAGTTTTAAACCTTCTATGTATATCTCCACACAAAACAAGACGATACCACTTCTTGTACTTCTTCAGAAAAGCTCTGGCGTAGTCATAATGCTCTTGTGTTGACCATAGCTTACCCTCAAGTATAGGTGCGTGAATGACCAATACAGGTTTTATGTCTTCACCACACCTATCATGTTTTTCTTCTGGCTCTGGTATAGTGTCACCCCAACTAACACCATAGATGTCATAACCCTCATAAGGCATAGGATTGCTACCTAGAATGTGTACTAAGCCAGCAGAGCTCAATATACCTAGATTGGTAGCTGACCTGTTCTCTGCCCTCATATACATATCGTGCTGGCCAAAAACTCCACAAACTTTTACAGCACCTTTGTACTGAGATAACAAATCTATGACTAATGGTAGTAAATTCCAACTCCTTGGGCTGTCAAAAAAATCACCAGCTTGTAGCAACAATACTGGATATTTTCTTGGAGTGGTTCTCCAATAAGCCTTAGCACAATTCAATACATGAACTAGCTTACGCAGTTGAGTCTCAAATATGTTATCTATCCTAGCTTCTGGTTGAACTGCTGTCAAGTGAATATCCGACATAAGAAACAACTTGTTCATAGTGCCTCCAAAATATGTTTCTTATGAGTTTTAGTGGTTAACAGTGGTTGTAAGCATGTTGGGCATATTCCTGATTTAAACAGCAAATTAGTGTATTGCTCTTTAGCCTCATTAACTTGTGTGCTATACTCATCAATCTTGGCAGACAAAACTGCAAGCCTGTTCACTAAAGCTGTTAGCTTAGATATGACTGTGTTGTTGACTTGAATCTCATCACAGATCACAGCAGCACCATCAATATCTGGCTCCAAAGCTCTTATAACTGCTACATAATGTCTTTCCTGATCAGTGTAACCTTTCAGTTTCTCTAGCAAGCTTATGGTAGCACTGTTTTGTGCTATGAGTGACTGTAAGTCTTTACAATCCTCAATAAGCTCACCAATTTTTTCCAAGCCTTCATACTTTTCCAACTCTGCTTGGTAAACCAGTGTTCGCTCATCTATGGTTTTAATGGCTCTATTAGCAGATGCAGCCTCATTGTTTAGCTTAGACACCCACTCATCTACCTTCTCAACTCTTGTGACTTTGCTCACAAACCTTGCTGCTTCTGCTGGAGATGAGGTTATCAAAAAATGTGGGTCTAGCTGAGTCTGTAAGTTTATCTGGCTTATATTCAAAGCACTAGAAGCCATGTCAGGCACATTAGTACCAATAGTGCCAAATGGATGCTCTCCTATGGTGTACCCTGCTCCATTGTGAGACTTCCAATGAGACACCTTCTCATTCTTATCTGTTATGACTGTGACCTCTGTAGGTAAGTCTTTGTTTGATGCAAATGTGCTCCTGAACCTAAACCCCAACGGCCTGTTATTAACCAACCAGTTGACAGCCCTTAGTATAGCAGTCTTACCAGATGAGCTTTTACCAACTATGACATTTAAACCGTCACTGAGCTCTAGTTTGACATGTTTGTGAGACTGAAAATTCCTGATATCTATGAGCTTAAGCATGTCTGCTCTTCCTTTTGGGTTGGTTACTCAACACCAACTTCTTTATGCACAGCCTTCTAGCTGCAGAGAACTTAGAGTCAAACAAAGCTTGACCCACCATAGCACACCAGAAAGCATCAACTATGTCCTCATCATGAGGCTCAAACCCATACTCTTTGTAAGCCTGAAGTGCCATGTCTGACTTCTTAGCTGCCCCAGTACCAGTAGCAAACTTCTTGAGAGTCATTTGAGCTATCTCAGTGTACAATCTGTTTTCTGTCATTAATTTATACTTGATTATTCCCAAGATTTCTAGTAATACTTTACCATTACCCATCACATTAAATGGGTATTCCAAAACCACTATGTCTGAATGCTCCAAAGCAACCCACAATGGGCTGTCCTTTAGAAGAGTCAATAACTTTGTGAGCTTCTGGTTTTTAGTACCTTTATCTCCAGCAGATACAGTACCAGAAGTGTTACCATTGCCGTCACATAAACACCAACCTAAACGAAAACCTACATCTATGCCTATACTAATCATTTTACCTCCACACACTTGTTCTTAGGATTCATCCTACATACTATGTCACATTCATCAACCTTATCGTGAGGGACAGCGTGGTCACAATGTACATGCCCTATCAACCAGTTGTCATCTGGATCATTAGCCTTGCAAGGATGAACCCCAGCCATAGAGCAAACTACTGTACCTTGAACCTCTCCTACAACAGTTGCTTTCCTTACTGGCTTCTTTGCTGTGTTGTCTACTATAGTTTTCTTGTGACCAACAGCAGCCATTGAGAACGGTAAAATGAAGTTGTTCCAATTTGTTAGAAGAGACACAAATTCCATCCTAACAAACTCAGCAGAAACTGCCTTAGAGTCAAACTTGGGGTTGTCTGTTAACCAATCACCAAAAGTCTTAGATGTACAAGCTTCCAGAGACCTGAGATTGACCAGCCTTAAGTTTCTCTCAACCACATCAACATTATCTAGCACCTTACCCAGCAACTTGTCTCCTGAAGACATTCTGGCTGCAGCCTTAAGCACCTTCCATGTCTTAAATGTGCGCACCAATGATGTAGCAATTTTCTCACCTATACCATAGATGCCTGAGATGTTGTCAGAAGAATCACCCATAAGAGCTTTAACTAACACATACTGCTCAGGTGTTACTGTCATCTCGTTAGTAAATGACTCTTCTGTATACATCTTATCCTTCATAGGCATATACACAGCACAACCATTCCTCAGAAGCTGTGTCAAATCCCTATCTTCCGTAACTATAATGACTTCATATCCTAGATGAGTTATCAGTGATATGATATCATCTGCTTCCATCGTAGGACACCTATACTGATAAATACCCAATTTGCTGACTACGCTTGTAAGCTTAGACAGTTGCTTCACATAGTCAGCATAAAACTCTTCATCCTCATCAGTCCTCTGCTTCCTGTTCTTCTTGTACTCTGGGTATATTGATGTCCTGTAATCAGACTTACCATCATAGGCTATTGACACTCTTTCTGGAGAAAACTTACTCATCAGAAACTTCAGAGACTTCATGAACCCATAAATCAATGACACAGACTCTCCAGCCTTAGTAGTCAAGGGTGGATACTTAGCAAATATCCTAAAGGCTAAGTTGTTGCCATCAATGATTAAGTCCATATAAAACCTTTGTCAGCACCTAGTTCAGTAAGCTTCTGCTTCATTTGACGCACTGTTCGTATGACAGCATTTCTGTAGATGACCACGTCTTCATCAGATTCAACGCCATCATAGTCACAAGCAGTATTAAGTCCAAGCTCCATACACATAAAGCTCAGAAAGCTAGCTAACTCCTCATTTGGCTTTGATATCACAAGTCCTCCAACAAAGATGGGTCTTCATTGAACAGTGCTTCTAGTGTCTTTTTGCCATGATACTTCTGACCATTGAAGTCAAAATAGCCAGCACCTAAGTCAGTCACTATACCTTCTCTCAAAAGCAAATCAACACTACCGCTGGCACGTTTGACACCGCTATCAAAACTATACTCAAGGTTACAAGAACCAAAAGGGGCAGCAATCTTGTTCTTTACCACCAATGCTTCACTGTTTATGCCAATGATAGGATCATCCTTGCCTTCTCCACATCTGATAGGCTTTTTCATCTTGAGCCTTATCCTAACTGATGCCCAAAATGGCACAGCGTCACCACCAGGCGTGGTCTCATCATTTCCAAACATCACGCCTAGCTTGTGCCTTACTTGGTTAGCTATGATTAAAGCCACGTTTGATCCACCAACTATTGATACAATCTTTCTGGCTCCACGATTCACCACTATAGCTTTTTCAGTGTTGTAACCACTACCACCAACGTCATCCTCAAGCTCTTTAGCAGATGGTACCAACGCTAAACTGTCCCAAGCGTACAACACTTTGGTGTCTGGCTTTGTCTTAATGATCTTGGTGAGCACCATCTGCATTTTGTCAAACACTTCTTCTACAGTGTCAGAGCTAGAGTAAAGCAACTTACTGTTATCCACACCAACCATAGCACCAAACTCTGGAAGGTAAGCGTGCTCAGTATCATCAAGAATTGCTATGCCACCAACCTTTTGGCACTCTGCTATGAGATGTGATATAAGCAAAGACTTACCAGATGAGTACCCACCATGTATCTCTGTAAGTCTACCAAGTGGGGCACCGCCACCATTGTTCTTTCCACTAACTATCTTATCTAACCCCCAATGACCAAAACTAATGTAGCCAGCTACTGCTACACCATCAAGGTTATCTATGGTATTTAGTGACGCTGCCCCAAACTGCTTGTTAACAGAATCAACTACTGAAGACAAGAAGTCGTCTTCAGATGATGAGCCTTTGCGTTTCATTTCTTTCCACCTTTGCCAGCACGATAAGCTTCCAGTGCTTTCCTAACCTCTTCATCATCAGCTGGGTCTTCAGCAGCATCAGTAGTAGCTGCCTTGCGTGGGCTCTTTTGTGGAAGTGCCTTCTTTTCTTCTGGTGGTGGCTCTTCTTCTCCAAACATCTCAACCAGTGCCTGCAGACCTTCCAGTGTAGCACCTTTTGATCTCCACTTGGCTATGGCCTTGGCTACTGTTGGATCATCGTCTGGTAGCTTGGCCAGAAGCTCATCAATCTTATTGTCCTCAGCAAACCTTGGCTCTGGTTTCTTTTCTGCCTTCTTTTCAGGCTTTTTCTCTGGTTTCTTTGGCTCTTCAGACTTCTTCTCTTCACGTTCTGGCCGTTTGCCTGTATCAATCCACTGCTCCTGCTCCTCATATGTGGGCACGTCTGACACTAAGTCAGCTATTGGCCACAGCTCAAGCTCTTCCATATCCACTGCGTTTCTTTTAGGCTTGGCTATGACTGAGTACTCAGTGTCACGATCAGTACCAACACGCTTAATGTTGATGTCGTATCCATCCTTTGGATCAGTCATATCACCCCAGTCTGAGTCAGCGATAAGAGTCAGTATCTGGCTAAAGATTTGTGGCCCAGCAGCCAAAATCTTGACCTTACCTGACTTTCTGTCAATGGCGTTCATGAAGTATCTGCTCTTAGCCACAATCTCTCTTATCATGGCCTTGTCATTCTTATCCTTGCTCTTACGCAGAGACTCAACCATATCGCAAGGATAGCAGTCTTCACCGAGAACTGCGTGTCTACACAGCATCACTATCTTGTCCTTGCCAAACTTCAGATAGTGATAAGCTGATTCAACATAGAAGTCTTCCATCTCTGGATCAGCCAACACCCTCACCACGTTGTCACCCTCTTTTAACTCCAAGTAGTCCCATTCACCACCGCTGGACTGCTTTTCCTCAAGCTCTTTAAGCTTGGCCTTAATTTTTTCGATGTCTATTGGCATATGCCCTCCTTATTATTTTGTAGCTCTTCTGGCGTTTGCTATCTTATCTCTGACTTTGTCTTTCAAGATAGCCAAATCATCATCCATTTCTGCCCTCATGTTAGAGGACAAACTGATCAGCATGTCTTTACGTTGCTCAAAAGCTTCTCTGGCTATTAGCAACACCTGAGCCTCATACTCTGACTGTTGATACTCTGACTCTAGCTTGATGTAAGCCTCATCTGATTTGATTGCTGCGTCCACTGTGGCTTCAGTAGCCTTACCCAACTGATCTCTGTAATACAGATACTTTGAGGCCTGAAGCTGTTTGAGCTGACTGTACTTCTTGTTGGCTTTTGACTTAGCTAACGCAGCCAACACACCATACCACGCAAACATAGATGGTTGACCAATCAGCATCTCATTAATCTGCGTGGTCTTGATGTCCAAATCCTTGCCTAAGTCAAAGTCATAATCCTTGTCCAGCTTTACTGCAATCTTTAACAACCCTGTCTTATCTTCCATTGTATCACCACCTTTCATTTAATTAGACTGCTTTTAGATTTGACCACCTATCATCAGACTCCTCAAAATCAGCTTTCAGTGGTACTTTATTGCTCCAGTATATGAGCTTGTTGTCTGGGGCAGTCATTACTGTCTCCATCATCTCAGTCACTATATCGTGCTCTTTCCTCAGAGCATCAACCAACAAGCTATCATGTATTATTGCTACTATCTTAGATTTGAGCCTATACTTCCTAAACATCTCTGACAGTATTATCAGAGCACTCAGCGTGTAATCTGACGCAGTAGATTGTATAGGAGCATTGACTGATTGTCTTTCTGACTCAAACCTGATCCACTTGTCTTTAGCTACTATGGCAGGTATCCTTCTCAGCCTACCAAACATTGACGTTACGTACAGGTGCTCTCTGCAAAACCTTTTGACGTCCTCTATGAACTTCTTGACATCAGGCATCCTGCTGAAATATGTGTCCATAAACTCATTGGCTTCCTTGACTGATATACCTAAATCATCAGCCAACGTGTTAGGTGACTTACCATACACGATACCAAAATTGATTGTCTTAGCTGTCCTTCTCCAATGAGACTTCTTGTCCAAGCTCTCGTCTCCTGTTATAGCTATAGCAGTGGCTAGGTGAATGTCGACACCATCAATAAATGCTTTAATCATGCTATAGTCTTCAGAGTACTCAGCCAGCACTCTAAGCTCTAGCTGAGAATAGTCTGCTTGAATGAACATGTGATCTTTGCTGGAAGGTATGTATAAGTGCTTTATGTTTAGCTCTGTGTCAAAATCGAAGCCCATCTCATCTGAGTCTATGTTACGTGGTATCTGTTGTATATTTGGCTTCTCACAGGACAACCTACCAGTGACAGTACCATTGAGCATATAAGAAGGATGAACTCTACCTTGCTCGGTTATCATTTTCCTCAATGGCTTGACAAACATCTTGTACAGAGTGTTGTACTTCTGATACTGCTTGTATAACTCCACTATTTCGTGGTGCTTAGCTATCTTAGGTATCACAAACTTATTAACTGATACCTTTCCACCATCAGTCAAGTCTAACCCTTCTGTTGGTATTCCAAGCTCATTATATAGCAGTGTTCTCACCTGATCTGGTGACCCTATGTTAAATGGATGCTCTAGCTTTGCCTCAAGCTTCCTAACCTCTGGGTATGACCGTATCTTATCTGTTAAATACAACAACTTACCTGTATACCCTTTGTTGCCTTCAAACCTCTTCAGCATCTCCATGTCTACTTTAATACCAGAAAATTCCATATCCATCAGTGCTGGTATGGCTGGCATAAGTAAATGAGTGTTAACTTGAGCAAATGTGTTCTTACTAGGAAATACGTCTGCTCTCAAGCAGCACCTCCAATTTATGCTTACACCTCAAACAACAATCAGCGTCACCACCTGAGTATGGCACAAGTAGTGACCATGGCACATTCTCGTAGCTGCCACCCAACTTAGGATTACATTCTTTATGAGCTTCTACATAACTTTCAAACTCACCGTAGTAGCTTCCCATGTCCGTATACTGCCAAGAGCAATACCCCAAATTGTGAGTAGACCTTTCCTCAGAAAGCAAGTACTGAGCCAGTCCTGTATCGAACACAAAATTATTGATAGGAGCACCAAACCTTTGCAGCCACATACAGTCAAACTTGCCAAAATGAGCATACTTAGGTATATCAGAAGCATTGACAGTCTTGAGAACTTCCCAAGCTAAGTCAATATTTAACTGCTGAGGCATATCAGAGTGATACAATGGCAGAACGTAAGACTCACATTCTACAGCAGAAAATGATACACACACTATCTTGCTGTTACTAAAAAACGGTGATAGCATGTTGGTTTCTATGTCGAAACTAAGCTCAGATGCACTCATCAACGCCTTTAACATATTTACTAGCTTCTTGTTGTTAGTTATCAGCTCATAGTTAACTGGCAACACCTTTTGCTCAACTGGCTCACCATACAGAGTATCATAAGCTGTAGCTAAATCTTTCAAGATGAAGTCTTTGTACTGTGGGTTTCTAAACACTGACGCAGGGTGAAACGTAGGAAGATATTTGACTCCATCTACATCATAAATCTGACCTCTTACAGATGTTATCCCAGACGACACCCCCAAATATGCTTTAGCAGGAATGTTACCCATCAATATTACTAACTTAGGTTTCAGAGCCTGTATTTCAACCAGAGCATTGTTCTTGCAGCAGTTGATCTCTTTCTGTGTAGGTTGTCTGTTCTTTTTATTCCCATCTATTGGCCTACATTTAACAGTATTGGTTATACCTATCTTAGCTATGTCAAACCCTACAGAAGATAGATAATTCCTTAAATTCTTACCGCTATCGCCAACAAAATTAAGGCCAGATAAGTCCTCATCCTCTCCTGGTGCCTCTCCTACAATAATCAAGTCTGGGTCTATCTTGTTGTTAGATATACCAATAAAAGGGTGATTGGCACTCTTCCAAACACTACAAACATCAGCTTTACCACAGTCTGGTGTCATACTGTTGTATACCACTTTCCAGAGAATACCTGCCTAAAATTTACAAGTAGCCTATCAACAGTTGATGACTCCACATCTCTATTCATTAGCTCAACTATCCTTATGCAGTTGTTAAGCATAGGTAGTACTGACTTGTTGCCCATAGTCACTTCTTCCACACAATACATAGCTAGCTCAACTAAATCACACATCTTCATTACCTTATGTTCCATGGAAGCTTCATCAGGAACAGCTATAATACAAGACTTGAGCCAGTCTGGGGCATCCTTTAGAGAATGCACTGGGTCGTCTGAGTCCATTGATTTGACCAAGAAGTCCTTTAAACCATCTTTAACGTGCTTGTTCACAAAGTACGGTATGTCAGAAGTGATGCACTCTTCTATGTCATGACACAAGGCCATGTGCATCAATTTAGTATAATCTAGGCTATCTTCCATCTCGTGATAGATTATATTGCAAAGCATTGCCACATGATAGCTATGTTCTGCAACTGATGTTGGTCGAATAAGCGGAAACAAAGAGCACCTTTTTACACAATTTAGCACCCTGATTTTCTTCAGAAAAGACAGCATATATCACCTCATTTAGATAAATTGCGGTATTCCCACCAGATGTAGCGTTCCATTCGCTCACCAGCTGGAACAGATGTGCGAGACCACTCTAAAATCACTGTTTTATATGGCTTAGTAAACCTATTGTATGCTATGTTCACAGCTTGTACTACTTCGCTTGGCAATTCTCTGAGCGTTCTCTTGTCCTCCAAAGCACCAGAGACAGATATATCAGCAGCCCTGACCATAGCTCCACCTTGAAGGTTACAGCAATACTCTACTGTGAAGTCTATGTCTAGAGTGTTGTTAATCATCACATTACCAGCAAACAGTCCGTTCTTTGGATTTTCTATATCAATCATAGAATGTATTCCTTGACTGCACAACTCTTTCAACACTGGCACTGCGTTGTCGTATAGCACAAATGTATGGTGCTTGCTTGACCAAGA
>CAZMCS010000004.1:15348-23603 GCA_964565085.1 uncultured Muribaculaceae bacterium
GCCATAACAGCAATCATCTCTGGTAGCATAGACAGCACAGTAAGAGCATCTGTATCCCTAGACGTTTTGTACATATGGAAAGCTGCTAGGAAAGCCACAAAATGTCTCCACATAGCATGGTCTATAGTCATCAAATACTGCTCCAAGGTATTCAAGTCCCACATACCTTTTCTCCACTCACTTTCTGCTATGAAAAACCCATGAAGAAAGTCATCATAATCAATAGGAACAAACTCTGCCACATTCTCGAAGTAGTATGCAGTAAACAGCTCTCTGGTGTATTCTGATGGATACATGTCTGGTCTACGCACCAGTCTTTCCATCATCTTGTCGTACACTACCTCATATTCCTTAGTGTACACATGAAGAGAGTCAATAAACTCGTAGTAACTGCCAATAGGCATACAGAGCTTACCTGCTACGTACTCATGGATCGAAGTAAATTGGATCACATTATAAGGCAACCCCCAAATGATGTCATTGCTACGCCTGATCACAGACATGTCCAGCTTACCATCCACTACCTTAAACATCAACAACACGTTACATGGATAGTCCTTAGACTTGATGAAGTTGTCTTTGCGGGCATCCCAGATAAGTGCTACTGCTTGTCTGGTGTCAATGTCTTCCTTAATTTTACTGACGATTATAGCCAACTGATCAAACGACACTCCAGAGTGAAACAATCGTCTGACGTTGTCATCTCTGTTCATCCTAGAAAAGTTAGGCACTTCTGGGCTATCATAATGTTTTATAGCAAACGATGGCCACTCGTCATAGTCATAGCTTCTCAACCGTCTGCCATAAGAGCCATTGAAATACTGCTGTGTGTCAGCATAGTCTAGCATCCTCTTGTTGTAAAAGCTAATGAAATCTGTGTCACCACGACCACCCAGTATCCACAACACCTCTGCTATAGCAAATGCGTAGTTGATACCTCTGTTGGGTATGATAAGAAACCTGCTGGCGTAGCTACGTGTCAGGTGTAGCACAACTGGTCGTATTTCCAGAGTTTCCTTACCCCTAGCTGACCTTTTTGAACCTAATGCTACAGCTCTGAACATATCATCATATACGTCATTAAGTGTATCTCCTTCAAATACGTGCATGAGCACCTCCTATAATGTTGTTTCTATTATGATTAGACTGAAACCGATACGTGAAGCTCACCTAGTTGTACTCTAGTCAGACCTACCAGAAAGTTGTAGAACACCCTCTCTTTCTTTCTCTCACCATCAATACTCATCACTACACAATCACCTTGTTGTAGGTAGTACTTACGGTAAACCTGTGTCCTATTCCACTTCTTGATAACATTAGCTCCATCGTTTTTCAATGACTTACCACCATTTCTTTCCTGAACCCTTCTTAAACACTCATCTACAGGCACATCCAAGAAGGCAAATCCCCACGGCCTATGACCATACGTTGCACTCAACTCTTTCATCAATTCATAGTATGGTACTTTAGAATCACCAACCAAAACACCCTCAAAAATCACATTGTAGTCCATAACCCATGCCATAGTGAGTAGCTTGACTATCTGTGACTTTACCATCAAGTCACAACCACCACACACATTTCTATATGAGCCTAGCACAAGCAAATCATGTGCTGGTATACAAGTATAAGCCACACCATGAGGCATTTTATCCCACATTACTGTGTCAAATTTCTGAGATAGGAAACCACGTATGATTGATGTCTTGCCTGTACCATTAGTGCCCTTGATGTTGATGAAATACTTGTTCTTAATACTATCTGCAGTGCCTATCTTCAGGTCATTCAGGTTCATATATGTCCTCCAAGCCTTCAAAATACACCTTCTTGTGATGTGTGTATGAGCTCAAGATGTGTGACATGTAAGGTACTGACGGCAACCCCATAAGCTCTTTCCTTACACCTTTCCAACCACCAAATTCTCCTAAGAATGCTCTGTCAAAGTACTCTGACCTAAAATCCCACATGACTGACCAATCCACCCCCTCAGTCACGTTTTTCTGCATTGTGATGATTTCTTCCTGTAGCCTATCAATGTAGTACCCCAAGTATCTGGCCTTCCAGTAGAGCTTCTTGTATGCACACAAACTTGTTTCCACATTCCAATAATCCACTGACTCAGAAAACTGTTGAAGTTCAAGCACCAATTTGCTCATTTCATCACTGAGGATGCGTTGAGCCGTGTTTTCCAACCTTTGATCAACCCAACTATCAAGTCCAAGGGCATAACACAGCCCATTACGGCAACTCTCAGCGTTACGCAGGTCTAAGCCTGTGGGGTATATTGATAATCCTGTGAGCCTGTGTAAGCTCTCAAGGTATAAAAACAGGCTGTAACGACCTATATAGTACACCTTACCACACCTGTCATATACCATGTTATAGTTGTACTCTCTTTGACCATCCATCATTAATGATGTAAAAAAGTCATTCTGATTATCGCCAACCATATCTCTGTATGACTCAAACATAGGAACAAAAGCGTCATTAGACCTAACCCTCAGTCTATCTGTCTGAAACAGCAGCCTTTTCTTGTTGCTATCCCACCACCTGACCATCCTCTTAACGTCCACGTTTTCATAGTCAGGAAACTCACTATACATGTAGTACACTGTAGGAACACAATAGCAAGACTGGTACAAAAAAGCTAGCCAATACCGTTGTTCTCTGTTAAGCTCAAACCTATCTGCTAAGTAGTCCAGAGCAGGATAAGCTGGATCACAGTCACCAATAGCCATCATTGACAAGTGATACAGCATATAATGTCTTTTCCTAGCTTCACTTATATCCATACACAACTCTCCAAGTCCATAAGGCTATATGGTGTTAGCGTATGCACTTCCTTAACAGGCACTGACGTTGCTCTAGTCACTATGTCCTTAGTGGATACAACAAACACTGATCCAGCAGCCATAAACCAGTGCAATGGCCTACTGTTATTTCTCATGGCCCAAACTCTCTTGCTATGTAAAAATACAGCAGCTATTGAACCACCAAGCTGACGCATAGCATGAACAGGATACACACCATTGTGTATGAGTGCAGCTAATAACTCTGCATCATTCTCAGTAGCCATAGGCACTCCTACATCTGGCCAATCAGCTTTATCAGCCATAGTAATAACACCATTCAATGCAAGTGCTACATCACCATACCTCACAGGCTGATTATTACGTGGGTCATTCCAATCACCGCTTGTGCTGTATCTGTTATGAAAGATGAGATGGTCTGAAAAGTCTGGCAGCTTTACATGTTCTAGCTTAGACCACTTTCTGACTTGTACCATGCCTTTTGTGTCATAGTAAGCAATCCCAAATGAATGCAGACCACGTATCTTTGACTCATGAATAAGGCTTATCATTATGTCACGTGCTTCTCCTGAACAACTGCCACACATTCCTATTATTCCACACATAAGTATCACCCCTTGTACACAAAAACTGGGAGAGTCCAATGTGAAACTCTCCCAGTGCCGATCACATGTCAGCTGTACTACTTAGACTTGGCTATACTCAGCACACCCTTGTCACTCTTGTTGACTTTGAGTCCTCTGGCCACAGATGAGTAACCTTTGTCTTTCTGCACATCGTAGATGAAGGTGGACACAGTGTTCTTGTTTGTTCCTTCACTACCGCCATGTTTCTTGACCACTTTCTCGATAATGTCATCACGAGTGTGCTTGCCCTCAAGAAGCAGCCCGAAGATGGTGCTAGCTTTGGAGCCAACCACGTAGCCATTTGCGTCCTTGTCAGCAGACCTGTCGAATGGATTGCCTTTAGCCTTTTTGGCTGTAGCATCAACTGCTGCCTTGTCTGCTTCTTTCTTGCTGACAGGTTTCTTCTCTGCCTTTGCTGGCTCTGGCTTCTCTGCTGGTTTGCTCTTACCTGCTTTTTTCTCTGCTGGCTTCTCTTCAGTTTTCTCTGGTGCTGGCTCTTTGTCTTTGCTGAAGTACTGCTGGCAGTCATTTGAGTCCAAGCACTTCTTGCACTCATCATCAGCTGTGTCGTAAATCTTGCCAAAGCACTTCTCCTGATCTGCGAACATTGCGTCTAGCCTTGCCTTCTTTGCTTTGTCTGTTGCCTTTTTTTCTCCCATGATGTCCTCCATATATTTGGTTTGTTAATGCTGTTCTACATAAATTAGACTGGATTGGTTTCTTATGACGTCCAATACCACAGACTTCACTATACCCAGTTTATCGATGAAGGTTTCTCTGTCTATTCCCAACCACTTTATGATGTGTTTGTAGTTTTCTACAGCACCATTAACCCTCACCTTTATACCTAGTGATTTTACATGATTCTTTCTCATGATCTCGTGTTTTACTAACAAGCACACTGGCTCACAGGGATTGACCAAATTCTCGAATATTGACAGAGCTAGTGGGTCATCAGCAAGAATGCTAGCGATATGGCTAACATAATTGTTGTAATAGATGTCGTCTATAACATCGTAACCCACCTCTTCTGCCACGTCTGCCAAGTCAACATATATCTCAAATCCTTCTCTTTTCTTGATGTATCTCCACTTTTCTAGCATCGTGCGAAAGTGATTAAACAATGACGTCTTGAACAACTTCAGAAAGCTCTCATCACTAGTGTGATTGCCACTGTTAACTATCTTCGCAAACACTAGCCAGCCTTCACCAATCATGTCTTCCTCATTGAGACAAAAATGGCCGTTGGCTCCAAACAACCTAGCAGCATACTTCACCAAACCATCCACCTTTTTCATCATGAGTACAGTATCAGTCATTTACTCACCCCCAATACTGTTTTTACTTGATCAGCTGCTTGCTGTGTAAATACTGTGTACTTACCAAACAAGTGACCCACATGAATGTTGTGTTTCCTGACTGCTTCCATGATAATATGCTTATCTACCTTTAGCTCTAAGCTCAAATCATGTAAGCTGTACCATTCCTTTTTTGTTATGTTCTGCACTGTAGTTTTCATATTGACCTCTCAGTAGACGCCTGTTTTTTCATCTTCTTGTTAGCCTCAGCCATCTCAAGCTTAACTCTATCACGTTTATTCTTTGCTGCCCAAGCTTCCAACCTTCTGAACCTCTTTTCCCAGTCATCTTCGTAGATGGCTAATTCCTCAGCAACTATTGTGAGAGTGATAAAGATAGCATTGAAGTTGTCTTTCAGCACCCTGATGTCCTTGCTTACGCAACAAGCACAAAACGATGGTGACGGTATCAATTCTGTTCCTGCTTCTCTGGCTATTCTATTCATTATTTTGTCTCCTTGTTATAGATTTTGTCCCACAAGCCTTGCTCATGTATCTCCAACTGTCTCTTATACTTCTTGAGCAACGCCTTGACTGCCCTTGCCTGAGCGTCTGTAGTAATACAAGGTTGAAAAGCCACTTGTCTGCCAAACGCAGTATCCCATCCATTAAACCCAACGCCATCTTCACTCATTGCACCATCACATTGACCAGCAACAAGCCTCAAAGCATGATGCAAAACTGCCTTCTCATCATCAGAAATTGCTTTCTTGACGTGTTCTACAGGTTTGGACACATCTGAGTCCTTACCAGCATACTTCACTTCCTTAGCATCAACCACATGCTTAGTGTTCAATGACTCAGATATCACCTTCTGCTTAGCCACAAGAGTATGAGCTAAGTAAGAGTCTATGCTACCATCTATAACGATATGCTGTACAAGCACTGACTCTTCCTGACCTATTCTATGTACCCTATCCTCAGCCTGACTCATATTGGCTGGAACCCAATCCAACTCCACAAACAGAACAGTAGATGCAGCAGTAAGAGTGATGCCCACTCCAGCAGCACCTATGCTTCCTATAAACAGCCGTATATCTGGATTATGCTGAAAAGCGTCAACGTTGGCTTGTCTATCTTCCAGCTTAGTGCTTCCACTCACTACTACTGATATACCATCGTAGTGCTTTGCTAACTGCTCAATAACGTCTTTGTGGTGTGCAAAAACCACTAGCTTATCCACATTCTCTAGCAAGTTATCAATGTGATTGATAACATAAGGCACTTTAAGCAACGCAGTCTCATGCCTAGTCTTAGACATCTCTTCAAACAGAAGCTCAACCTCAGCGTTAAGCTTGTGCACTTCATCAGCGTACTCTGCCTCATTCCTTAGCACTTCTAGTGTTTCTCTCATGCTAGTGTACTTATCCCACATACCATCTTCTTTCTGTAGCTGCAAGCTCAAGCCATTAGCAGGTAACTCTATGATCTGCCATCGTTTAGGTGGAAGCTCTTTCAGCACTTCTGATTTGAGACGCCTGACCATAACTGTAGTCCTCAAATATCGCCCAAGCTCTTCAAGGTTTGACGCACCACTTAAGTCCCAACCAAACCCAGTCTGTACAGGGTTGCAGTACTTCTTGGCGAAAGTCCAGAACTTAATGCGTACCCCTAGTGATGTGATAAGAGGGTATATCTCAACAGGTCTGTTCATAATAGGTGTACCTGTAAGCATAAGCTTGTACTTTGCGTTAGCCATGATTTTGTACACTGCTTTTGACCGTATAGCCTTGTGATTCTTGACGTAGTGACACTCATCCACTATCACCAAATCATACTTGGTGTCATAAAGCTTCTGGAACTTCTTGAGTATATCGTAATTGATGATAGCAACGTCAGCATCTTTGATGTCTGAAGGCTGGCTCTGTGAACCTATTACTTTTACCTTTAAGCTACGCACCAACCACTTAGTCAACTCCCGAGACCAGTTTATCTTGATACTGGCTGGGCAAACCACCAACACTGACTTGATCTCAGGCTTGGCGTTGATGTAACCTATTGCCTGAATAGTCTTGCCCAACCCCATCTCATCTGCGATAAGAGCACCCAAGTTGTCTGGTCTTTCCAGAGCATATACGATGCCAGCTTTCTGGTATGGCAGGTAGGACATCCCATCAGGAACAGGGATGTCTACCATTGAGTCTGTAGCGTGACTTGCTAGTACTGATTTGTTTGTGCTAGTCTGATAAGAGTTGAGCTTGTCTACGCACTTCTGATCTGCCCACTTAGACAGCTTCTTTGCTATCTCCCACTTATAGGTGTACCAATGCTTTTCCTGCACGCTCCAGAAAAACCCAGCATCTTTAGGTATGAACCTGTCGTTGTATGTTCCCTGAAACACGAATTTTGTACCATCCCAAGATAGTCTCATGTCTCACCTCAACTTAACAGAGCATCATAGATATAGGCCAATCTCTGTGGGCAACGTATCCTGTTGCTAACCTCATCAGCTAAAGCATCACGGCTCAGTCCAGTATGCCTTTCCATCTCGCTTGTCTCCCTGTGCAGATACTTGTTATAAAAATACCCTTCCCACTCTGCCAGCTCTGGTACGTATGGGCCGTCTGTTGCTTTAAGCAACTTCGTGTACTCAGACACCTTAGCACCCAAATCCTTTATTGTTACTTTGGGTGTAGGCAACCTGTGAGGAAATGGTGTTACTCTGCCAGCCTGATTAAGCATATATCTGTTACCGTTCTTGTCGTCAAACACCGAAACCGCCTTGCCATTTACTGTGTAAAGTCTTACACGATCCATATGTCACCTCTCCTTTAAGTTACACCAGCTCATCAAACGCTGATGCTTGTTCTTCTACAGATGTTGAAAACTCTACAGCCTCACCACACCGATTACAAGTAGCAGTACCTGTGATACTTGCTCCAAAATAGTGCTTCTGGTACCTCATGGATATTGGCCTACCCTTCTTGTCTGTCTTAGGTTTGTAGTCCTCTGTGCTTTCTGGGTCATTTACCTCCAACTCCCACTCATCCTCTTCAGGCTCAACAAAAGCCTCACAAGAGCAGTCAGGAGTTGTGCATTTGCCATTTTCGTCATGATCAGATTTAATATGACCGCAGGTAGCACAAATTAGAGCATTCTCATCACACTCGTGGGTCAACTCTGCCTCAAATTCTAGGTTGGTCTCTTTGAGCTCACCGCCACATTCCATACAAGGCAGTGCAATCCTTACAGTACCAGTTACTGTACCGCTGTTAACTTCCTCATCACCCTGCAGCTCCACAATTGGTTCATCGTAGCTTACCATTCTTGCACAATCTGGACACCTCATTTGGACACCTCCATTTTATTGTAGTAGTTTGCTACTGCGTTGTGTGCTTCCTTGTCTAGTCCTGCTGCTACAAGCTCAGGTCTAGTGTACCAGCAATCACAAATCCTGAAAGCCTTGCGTCTTTCTCTGCCGTTCTGTGGGTCTATTGGTTCAAAAGTCAATCTCACTTCCAT
>CAZMCS010000004.1:23703-27442 GCA_964565085.1 uncultured Muribaculaceae bacterium
CCCTCCATTAGTTAATTGATTTGGTGTTACTCTTGCTTACCTGTGTATCTAAGCCAATGCTCTCACCCTTCTCACGGCCACTGTAGTATGCATCAATGTCCTTGCCAGCCCAGTACCGTCTGCTCTTGCGTTCTTGCTTCTCCTGCCACTTCTTCCATTCACGCTCTTCTTTCTGCTTTTCCTTCTCTGTCTTCTCTTTCTGAGGCACTGCAGGTTTGTTCTTCTCTGCTTCCCTAGCTGCTGCCCAGTCTGCTTCCCACTTTGCTCTTCTTGCTGCCCTTGTGCCAGCAGACTCACCATACAGAAAGTCATGGTTCAAATCTTCCTCAGCCTGTCTTACGTCAGTAAGGAGCATCAGGCTAGTACCGTTAGTGTGTGTCTTTCTGTACTCTGCTGCTTTTTCTTCCTGAGCCCTGTCTGCCTCTAATTTTCTTTTTTGCAACCTTTCCTGTAGCCTTGAACTGCATCCTTCTTTCCAAGAGATGGCAGACTTGCTAAGGTTTGCTGGATAAGGGTAGTTTTCTTGAGCCATCTTTTCGATGGTAGTGTTGAGGTAGTCAAACATCAACTTTGCTGTGACTACATTAGCTTCTCTGCCTATCAGAACGTGGTACTTCAGCACCTTGTCCCTTTGAGTCTTGCTATTCCACGTCCTCTTTTCGTACACAAAATGCAAGCAGTAATGTACATCTGCAACACGCTTCATAAGCAGTCTCTGGTAGTTGTACATAGCTGACTTCTCAAGCGTGTCCTTTTTCCTATTGGCATTTACGTCACCATTGCCATTATCTTTACCTTTGTGAGACTCCACTTCTGCCATAGTGAGGTTGTAGCTAGCCAGTATCTCCTGAACCCTCTGCATAGCCAAACTGGCTTCGTGCTCGTTGCTGCTTCCACCAAGAGCCATAAGCTTCTTAATCTTATCGATGATTGAGTCTGTCTTTTCCTTAGTCATTACAGCACCTCCCACTCATTGTCAGTTATATACAGATAAGCGTTGCCTTCAGTGTCATACAGAACAACCTCATTGCCTTCGTGTAAGTCTGGAAGGATAGCTGATTTGAAAACAGCGTCACCATCACAAACATCCCACTCTGCGTCCCAAATAGCAACCAAGTCTGATACAATTGCTTTGACTTCTTCAAGATTCATTGTGGAAGGAAATGTTCTGAGTGTTACTTGAGTGTGATCGCACCGTTCTGCTACAAGCCTGTAGTCTTCACCAAATACTGCTTTGTACAACCTGCTTGTTTCGTCTTGTTTTTGTGTCTTGTCCATTGTGTGCCTCCAAGTCTGGAATGCGCACACCTATACAGGTGGGCGTGTTACTCAGGGATTGATGTCCCTGTTGTTACCTTTGTGAGTGTGTCGTTTTCTGGATGTGCTCTCATTGTCCTTAAATAATAAAGGAAAGAACTTCATAAGTCAAGCCCACCCTTCTCCAAGAATGTAGCCTACCAACCAAATCACACACGTTCTTTATGTGTCTCCTACACACCGATATTTTCGATTTTTGACCAATTATTTTGCTTTCCTGTGTAATTACCATTAGTTAACCATTATTTGTGGTGTTCCCAATAATGACATCGGTAACACAAATAAACCCAGTCATTCTTGTAGTCGTAGATGTAATCCCCAGAGATGTTGTGTACAACATTATGTTTGACCAAACCACATTTTTCACAAAGCTCTGGTGCAGGTTTGTTCCTTCTCACCATCTTGTGCAGCTCCAAATATGAAAAACTATCCAACTGAACCATTAAACCTCTCCATATAACATGTGATGATGTGAAAGCACGTCTCAATCAATTTTCGAGCAAAATATCTCACAAATATGAGCACAAAATTTTGCGTTGAGGCGTGTTTTTGAACCTCATGATGGACGATATGATGGATGACCATTTTAAACACCTGTGACCTAACCTAACTGTAAGAAACTGACCGTTTCAACAGGTTCAACTTGTCGTAAACCATGGCACTGGACTTCAACACATTGATGGTTTCTGACCCAAGTTCATTTGGATCGCCAGCCTCAAGCACTACCACTTTCACCTCAATGTTCCGACCTGAGCTCATGAATGAGTCACCCAACACCATGGTTTCCTTCAAGGTGTTTGGGTCTAACATGATAATGAACCTTGACCAATTGGCCAGTAGCTTCTTCATCTGCACAGGTGATGCCCTGTTACCTTGTAGTGCTATTGCGTTCTCTCCTGCAGAAATGGCACTGGCCCAACCCTCAGTAATAATCACTTCATCATACTTGGAAGCCATATCAAAATTGTAGAGCCAATGTGATTTACCACGTGGTGCATCATCCTTGCTTGGGTTAATCACTTTCCTGTCATCAGCACCAATGAACCTTCTTGCTTGGAAATACACAAGCTTCTTGTGCTCATAAAATGGTATGATAATCCTTCCAGCGTATCTGCCTGACTCAGAAAACATAAGGCCATACTTATCAATAGTCTCATCAGTAAACCCACGACCATTGAGGTACGCTTTTGCCTTCTCTGCTATCATTGATTTTGAACCCAGTATAGGTATCATCCCACCCAAGGTAAGTGTATTTGTGCCATACTGTTTTGGCAAAGAAACACTACCATATGACAACCCCTGAACTGATTCCTTGAGATCATCCAGTGGTGACTCTGTTACAGTAAACCCTTTGATGTATACTATCCCAAAATGCTTTGCTAGTCCAACAAGCGTATCTGTACACCCTCTTCTGTAGCAATACATGACCTCTTTGCTTTCGCTAACTTGAGCATGAAACTTCAAGTCACCACAATGAGGACAACATATTGAATACTCACCATTGGGTGCAGACTTTGTCTTTACGCCAGCCTTATGTAGCAGGTCTCTGAAACTCATTCTATCACCCCCAACAGCACTCCAGCTATGATTGCTGACAACCATAGCCATGTCCAAACAGACTTGTACCAAGGGTCAAACTTCTCAGGCTTCTTCATCAAATACCCCTATACCCTAATACGTCTTTCTCTGAATAGACTGAAATTCTTACCATGTTGTTTTGGTTGCCACCCAACACATAAATGTAACCACCGCCATTCCTACCCAAATAAAAGCCTACGTGTCCTGATGGTGGTTTACCTCTAGCTAATACAACAACACAACCTATCGTGGGTATGTCTAAAGCCTTGCCCCAATTCAAAAATGACCTAGCCATTGCATTATGTGTCCCAGACAAGCCAGAGTTGATCAATGCCCAATTCACAAAAGATGAGCACCAAGGCACTTCATCAGAAGTTGCCTTTAGACTAGTTGCTTTGTGATACTCCAGTATTCTCTGGTTATGTCCAGCACCTATTATCTCTGTTATCCCAATTTCCATACAAATTGTACCAAGAAGCTCTTTTGTCATGTATCACCTCTCATATTTGTACCACACTGTAATGCCTAGCTCTTCTTGTATTACTCCAAGCCTTTGTACGTATCTGCTGTCCTTTTTGCTCTTAATCAATAACAGTATTGCTGGTTTCTTTTGTGTAACTGCTGCGTAGTATAGTGACTGTCCAACTGCTTCAGTCCACTTATGAGCCCATTCAACCTCTACAGCATATTCATCCAGCAAACAGTCAATCCTGCTTCCGTCAGACAATCTATACTCAGCTTGTCCTCCTTGAGTAGAACACCATTGCTTGGATATGGCTAATTCACCACCGTAGCCAAAACGCATAGCTAGCAGCATTAACCCAACTCCTACAATACCTGCTAT
>CAZMCS010000005.1:0-27166 GCA_964565085.1 uncultured Muribaculaceae bacterium
AGTCCCTTGCCTTACCACTTGGCTAAAGCCCCATGTTGGTGTAACAATCTACACCATTTGATACGTTTTTGATACGTTTTCTAACTTTTATACTTCTTACTTTTTTGCTAACTCTTATATTTATTGAGGTTCTGAACCATTCGTTGCAATTATAACTACGGTGTTGCAGTCCCTTGCCTTAGCCTCTTGGCTACGGTTCCATAATATATTGTATATGAGTTTTAACTGTTTCAAGTACATATTTTACCCAATATATTATAAAAAGTCAAATTTATTTTAAAACTATTTCATATCTTGAAGTTCTAATAGTCAAATACAACTTTATACTACTTGCATTTTGAATTTCTTTAGGAACTTCTAGAAAAACTATACTATCTTTTACATACTCTGAATTTATTGAATTTATTTTAACTGTTTTAACTTTATTATTTAAAGTGTAATTTACTGTAGCAAAGTATTTCATGAAATCATTACTTGTAGTTATATATTTCGAAATAAATAAAGTTTCATCTATTGCTAAATTAGTATCTAATCTTAACAATATTCTTTCTAACCCAGTTATTTCAGGCTTAATTACTTTTACTCCTTCAAAACATTTATCATTTGAACAGTACTTATAACTTTCCGAAAAAGAAGATGCTAAGGAATAAGAATTTATTTTAATTGATGATTTTTTTAAACTTGAATCAGATAAATTAATACTTTCTTTAATAACATTTTCTCCTATTTTTATTATTTCATTTAATTTAATTGGGGTTATATTAACATCTTTATAATCTGCATCAATTTCACCTTGAAGTGTTCTTACATCATTAACAATTCTAAAAGTAATTTTTTTATTTATTTCATTTATATCCATTTCATATATAAATAAATAATTATAATATTCTCCTGGTAATATAATTTCGTTCAAATAACTATCTCCAAGATCTAAAAAATAGTTTCCTTTAGATAAATTTGGATAATAAGTTTCATCATCAATAATCAATCTATAATTATCTGTTTTTAATTTCTGCTTTTCATTGCTATTATTTTTAATATTTAACTGAACTATAATATAAGCCTTATTCTTATTTATAATATTTCCATTATAATCAATAGACGAAATATAAGTTTTATCTACTATAACATTCAATGAATCCGCTATAAACTCTTCTTTTTCAACATATGTTTTATTATATACTTTTACATTCAAATATAATGAGAGTCCAGTTCCAAGAGCAACTACTAAAATTATAACTACAAAGAAAAATCTATTTTCTAATGCGAAATATCTTACCTCTCTTAAAAATCTTCTAATACTTCTCATGTATTTATAAGTATCTTGAGCAAGAATAAGTTCTATTTCTTCAGTATCCTTAACATTTATATTTAAATCTACTATATCTTTGTTAAAACCAAATTTTTTAATATCAAATCCAATACCTCTTAAAATTGTGAATGCCACAAATATATATTGTGGAAATGTTGCAATTAAGGCGAAATCTCTTGTAAGTCTGATTGTTCTCATATCCATAATAGTGGTTTGAACATTTTGTAAAACATCAAACATATAAATAAAAATAATAAAGATAAACAAGTAGAAAATACAAAGAAGTACATAAAAAAGTCTTTTTTTATCTTTCCATTTTAATAGAAAGTAAAGAACAATACCAAATAATATAATTAGTATAGTTATTAAAAACATATAATAATTTATAAATCTACTACTTAAATCTATATAAAATGTATAATGTCCTTCTTTAACATAATTGTTAAAAAAAGTATATACTGCAGAAGACTTGTATGTAATATAAATTAATAGAATACTTAATACTAAATGAATGATTCTAAAATGTTTGATTAAAAATCCATAAGGTTTCTTTATAACCATATTAGCCAACTCCTAGTATATTAATTATAACATAAAAAATAATAGAAGTTAAAATTTCTATTATTCCTTATAAAAAATCATTTGACCCGGTAATAAATAAATAGTTTCATTCTGAATTATAATATCCGTTTCTTTTGCCTTAAACACTTTACTTAATGTACTTAGTGTATCATCTTCCTTAGTTATATAATATTGAACTCCCTTTTTAGGTATTATTAATGTTTGATTCGGATAAATGTAATCATCTATCTTTAAACCATTTAATTCTGCTATTAATTTAGGATTCATATTGAATTCCTTTGCGATCTTAAATAAAGTATCACCACTTTGTATAACATAATAACTATAATAAGGAGTTTCCAGAGATTGCCTATTTGCATTAATATACATACCTACACCACCTAAAATATTATATGAATTCACATAATATTAGGTTATTGATTATAAATAAACACTAAATTATTTTTATTAAAATTTAATTCAAAATAATAAAATATAATTTTAACTCCTTCAATAGGATTGTATTCATATAATGATTCATCAGCTATAAAATATAATTTATTTTTAAATTCATATAAGATTTCAATATTAGTTCCTTTAAAAATCAAAGTTTTAATAATTTTATTTTCTTTCAATTCTCTGTAAATTCCATCATTTTCTATATAATAATTATAATTGCTTTTTTCTTTATTAAAGTATGTTATTTTATCTTTTATATATTCATTTTTATTTGATTTTACAAATTTATTCATTTGAAGTTTAACATATCCCTTATTTTCATTTCCAATTAATTTAACTTCTTTTTTATTTATATTAATTTCATATAAACTTAAATTTTTATTATCAAAAAGATAAGCATTATTTTTAAAAGTTCCTGCGATATAAGAATCATAATCAATATCATACTTACTTTTAATATTATCTTTGTGACCATTTTTTAGATTTATTAAGAAGAAATCACTAAAAATATGCTCTCTGTTATAATTAGGTAATAATAAGTAATTATTTATAAGCGTACATAAAATATTATCGTATTGATCTTTTTCCAATAAACCAATGTTATCTAATTTCTCTCCATTCATCAAATAGAAACCATTATATTTCCAAAGAGCAATATAAGTGATATCATCTAGATTATTATAAAAAGCGAAATTATTATCTTGTTCATAAATTATTTTATTTTCTAATTCATGAAACTTATAAAAATCTTTAAATTTAATATCATCTACTAAATGATAATCAAAACTTTCCTCATCTTTATAACATAATGGATAGGTACTTGTATTCTCAATTATTGGATAAACACAATAATAACCATTTGATTTAAAAACTTTAATAGAATCTATTAATTTTTTACCAAATCTTCGTTCACCATATATATCGAAATTAAATGTTTTCCCATTTTGTATTTCAAAATAAAATCTATTATTATAAAAAGTGGTACTCACATTAAAATTATTTACTTCATACTTTATTTCATAACTTGAAGTACAATATTTATTAATTACCACAAGTAATATTAGAAATATACATATACAAATAATTTTTTTCATATGGATACCACTCCAAAAGATAATTTTACTCTATTACTTCATTATCTTTTAAAAACTTTAAAGTAGTTGCTTCTTCCATTCCACCAATTGTGTCTGCAACAAATTCGCCATCTTTTGTTATAAAAGTATATGGAACAGAACCTTCATAATTTTTCAATTCATATGTAGACATTAAAGTTGAATAATCTGCATCACTTACACCATCTATTTCATACCAGTACAATACAAAATCATATTCTTCCTGCAATTTTTCAATAACAGGCTGATAATTCTGACAATATCCACATGTAGATAAAGCTAAAACTGTTACAACAGGTTTATCCTCTGATGTTTCTTCTTTCCAAGAACTTACATCAGGATATTCTACAACATTATTTGTTGGAACTTCCTCAGTAAACATTACTAATAATGCAAATGCTACTAATAATACTGCTATTAATATCTTTTTCCAATTTTTTTCAAAGAATTTTTTCATTTCTTACACCTCTTAAATTAATTATAAATGTTTTATGTAAAAAAAACAATAAAAAAGACTTGTTAATCTTTATTCAATGTATTTTTATATAATGTTATAACAAAATCAATAAATGCATATATTCCAGTTACTATAAAAACTTTAAATATATATATAGCCCATGAAAGACCAACCCAAACCGAATATTTATCAAAGATGAATTCACTCTCAAAAATAGTTACTACAATAATACCAATAATCAATAATAAATGAAATGTTTTCTCTAATTTATTTTTAGTTTGAATAAATTTATAAATTGAAAGACCTATAATAAATATAAAATATAATATTACTAAAATAATAAATATTATTTCTGGTATTGAATTTCCTCCAAAAAGATTTCTAGTAATATTCAAGAAAAAATACATAAAGATTGCAAATATTATAGAAATTATTACCGGATATTTTAATATTTTTTTAAACATACATTTTTAAACCTACCATTTCTATATTTATAATATCATATATTTAGAAATTAAAAAAGACTAGATTTTAAAATCTAATCTTATTTCTTAACTGTTCTTGTTTTTCCAGTTGCTATCCAGCCATTCAAAGTTTTCTCTCTACTCCATTTATATTTATAAACCGTTTTAGTTTCAATCTTACATATTTTATCTTTCGTTTCACTTGATGTCATATAACAATATGCGCCATCTAGACTATACTTACCATTTAAATTATCTGGACATTTAAAGTATAAAAACTTTCCGCTTTCAAAATGATAACATTTCTTGTTTACAAGAATATCTTCTTTAATACGACAATAATAAGTGTCTGGATCTTTTCTAGTTATGTAGCATTTTAAGTTTATTCCACTTCCACTTGAAGTTGCTCCTGTTGGACATTCATATGTAGTTTCAGTTATTGTTACTTTTGCAGATTTTATACAATCTTTTCCAACTAAGTCTCCTCCATCCGGACAAGAATATATTACTTTTGAACTTTTAGAACAACATTTGTAATAATTATACCATATATCTGTAGGACATCCAGGAGTTCCGCAAACGTTTGGCCCCCATCCTCCACCAATTAATGTACAACTTGAACTACTTATTGTTCCTGTTGTTTTCTCTGTTTTACAAGTTGTAGTTACTTTTATTGTTTCTTTTGCAGGTTTTACACAACTTTCTCCAACTACATTCCCTCCATCTGGACAAGAATAAACTTTCTTACCTGGTATAACAATCTTTGAAACTTCTATTTCTTTTGTTTCACCTTCTTCAACTAAAGCATTGTAAACCTCTTGAGAATTAGATGAAAATACTGGCTCTGCTCCAATTTTATCAGATATAACTTTCGCACATTTATTGCCACTTGGCATAAAACCAGTCGGACAAGTACAAGACTCTACAGTTTTTTTCGAACCTTTCTTAAATTGATATTCAATTACTTTTTCTTCTTTAGTACATACATCATTTTCACAATAATCATAACATCCTAAAGTTTCAACTATAAAATCTTCTTTATTGTTACAAGATAAATTTATTTTTAATGTATAATCATTTTCATTTTTAGTCATTGAAACATAAGATCTATATACATTACATGAATTTCCATCTTCATCTACAAAAGGTAAAATTAAATTTTGTTCAATCATATCTTGAAGTTTAAATTCAATAGTCTCTCCAATATTCTTTGGTAATTTATCAGTAGTAAAATGACTTTTAGCAGCATTTTGCATATATGAAATATTCTCTCTAAAAACATTACTATAAAATGGTATCATATTTGGAACTTTTGGAAATAACCAAAGTAATAACAGTACAAATAATGCTAAGAATACTAATTTTGCAACAATATCTTTTAAATTTATTCCAGAACCTCTCTCATTACTATACATAAGATTACCCCTTTCTTCCAAATCTCATGCATTCTTTATTTGCTACTTGTAATTCTCTAACTCCTGCGATAATAGAACTATCATATTCACTAAGATCTATAGAATTTAAAATTTTTAATAATTCGGAAGCTGAGATTTTACCACCTTTACATATTTCCTTAGGAAGATCTTTAGGATATGTATAAGTAGTTTTTGAAGACTTAGTACCAAGAAAAGTTAATGCTATTCTGTTATAAGTTATATTAAATGCTGTGTGTAACTTCAAACGTAATTTACCTATAGATGGTCCACCTAAGAATCCTCTTAAATCTTCTGTTTCCACTACATGTTTCATTAAATAATTACTATTTGTTTCAACACTTGATTTCTTTCCAGTATAGATTTTATTAAAGCTTTCGTACTCTAATGCTGCTAATTCCTGTCCATCACTTCCATCTATTAAGAATGATGAAAAATCAAATGCAACATAATCTCCTGTCCATTTACCTTTTGCAAATTCATTAGCAGGGTCAACTATATTTTTATACATTAAATCAGATAAAAGTCGATAAGCATATCTAACTTCATTTTCATCAATTTTATCAACTTTGCCAGCATTAAAAATTTTCAACATCCATTCAACATCTTCTTGAGTTAATTCGTGTGAAATGCCTGCTTTTTTTAAATTTTCAATTATGGTAAAAGCTCTAGTCGAAACTTTACTTTCGTTAAAAATATCATCAAAGATATAATCTTCATTAACTTTTATAGAAGCAGTTTTATTATCATATCCTAAATCTGTCTTATTTCCTTCTTCTAAATTATCTAAACATTTTTCAATAGGTGTTTTTGAACTACTTAATTCTTTTGATAACTGTTCTTTTTTATCTTGTGTACAAGAACTAAAAAGTAAACTTAAAAGCGCTAATGTTGTTAAAAACAAAGCTTTTGCTTTTATACCTTTCCCTTTAAATATTTTTATTAATTTCATTATTTAAACCCCCTTTAAATAATTATTTAGTATTATACAAAAAAAATGACAAAAAGTCAATTGTTTTTTATAATCATTTTATTCACTTAAAGTTTATTTATATTAAACTATCTTAAGAAAAGTTTAAATTTATATAAAAAAGAATATAATTTTATAAAAATAACTTGAAATAAAGGAGCACTATAAATAAATTTTGGATTATTACTTAATATAGCGTCTTCTATTTTATATATTATTGTATTTAGTTTCTTTTTTTCAATAAAATTAAACTTTTTTAATTCTTTATTTTTTAATTCTTCTAAGTTTTTAAAATAACTGTTTGTTTTCATCCAGTCAAACTTATTCTCTATCATTATTTGATTAAAACCAGTAAAATAAGCTCCAGGTTTTATTAAACATACTTTTATGTTTTTATTTATTAATTTTAATTCTTTCTTCATAGATATTGCAAGAGAAATAAGACTTGCCTTGGTAGAAGAATAAATTCCTAAAAACTTTAAAGGTATTTCTCCTAAAAGAGAAGACATGATAACTATTCTTCCATTTCCTCTTTCTATCATTTGTTTTACTACTAATTGTATTATTCTTATAGTAGAAAAAACATTTACTTCGTAATTCTTTTTTACATTTCTAAACGGAATCTCTAAAATACTTCCACTATATCCTACTCCTGCATTACAAAATAAAGTATCTATTTGAATATTTTCTAATTGTTTGATATCTTTACTTTTTGTTACATCCATTTTAATACATTTTATATTCTTATATTCTTTTAATCTTTCAGTTGCTCTTTTAGTTTGTGATTTAGTATGAATGCCCAAATAAACTTTGTGACCATATAAAGACAATCTTTTACCTACCTCTGCTCCAATTCCACTGCATCCTCCAGTTATTAAAACATTCATAGTACTTCCTCCTTATTATATTATTGACAAAAATTAAAAAATAATTTACTATATCCAATTAAGGAGAGTTTATGAATATTTATGAAAATTATTGTAATTTAAGAAGAAGTGGAAATTATATTGAAGCTTATCATACAATGCAAACAATGATTGAAAATGGTATAATCACTGAAAATCAAGCTAAAAAAGAATTGGAATCTTTAATGTCAAGAACACTTAACACAATAGAAGATCATAGAAATCTTATACTTATTAATCAAACTGCATTAAAAAAGATTCAATCAGCTATTTGTGATTTAAATGGGCATCACGAAACGTCCGATAATTGGGAATTGAAAGAAGGACATATAGACGGTGACTTTTATTATGTAAAAGAATGCAAAATCTGTGGTTATGAAGAAAAAACAAAAAGAGAGCCAAAAGAATATGAAGCAACTAGAAAGATAATAAAAAAATAATTACACTCCAGTAGTTATTTTCTTTCTTCTAAGTATTAGTTTCCTTATAATATCTATTGGAATAACAGTGAATGCTAAAAATACCATTATCTCAAATTCTAAAAGAGTTAATCCTGTTGTTCTAAATATTTCTCCACCAAAATATATTAAAATTAATTGAACAATTAGTATAAATGAAATTACTATGATAAATGCTTTGTTTTTTAAAATATGTGCAAATAAATTTAACCTATGAGTTCTTGCATTAAATGAATTAAATATCGCCATAAATATAAATAAACCAAAAAATGCAGTCATCAAATACTTATCATTATTATCTATTCTAAATAAACTGTGTATAATAGAAGATTTTAAAAATAATATACAAAGTATTGAAAAGTAAAACCCTATAAAAGTAATTTGATTTATCATATATTTATTCATTATAGGTTCGTTTCTTTTTTTAGGAGGTTCTTTCATATAGTCAATTAATGGCGGTTCGAAAGCAAATGCAAGACCTGCAAGAGTATCCATAACCATATTAATCCATAACATTTGAATTACTGTTACAGGTTCTAAAATACCTATAAATGGACCTATAACACTTAATGTTACTGCACATAAATTTATAGTTAGTTGAAATATAATAAACTTCCTAATACTTTTAAATATGGTTCTTCCATACAAAATAGATTTAGATATAGATAAGAAGTTATCATCTAGAATTATAATATCAGAAACTTCTTTTGCCACTTCTGTTCCACTACCCATTGCGAAGCCCACATCCGCTTTTTTTAATGCAGGAGCGTCATTTACCCCATCTCCAGTCATTCCAACAATTAGTCCAAGTTCTTGGCTTAGCCTTACCATTCTACTTTTATCCTGAGGTAGGCTTCTAGCTATAACTTTTAACCTGGGTATAAGTAATTTTACTTGATCATCAGAAAGCCTATTTAATTCTTCACTAGTTAAAATAACATCATTAATATTTTCTAATAACTTTAATTCTTTTGCCACTGCTACAGCAGTTTCTTTCGCATCTCCAGTAATCATTACCGTTTGAATATTAGCTTCTTTTACTAACTTAATTCCACTTATTGCTTCTTTTCTTACTTCATCTTTTATAAAAATAAAACCAAGCAAAGAAAGATTTTTTAATTCTTCATTAGGGCATGTTGCTACTGTTAAAACTCTTATACCTTTTTCAGTTTTTTCTTGAATTCTTCTTTTTATAAAGTTTATATCCATTATCTTTTCTTTATTTCCATTACTTGTATAATACCATTTACAATTTTCTAACAATTTTTCATATGCACCTTTAATAAAAATATTATCTTCGTTATATTTAACTTTTACATATGAATATTTTAATTTATTATCAAATGGGAAAAATTTTAAAACTTCTAAGTCTTTTACATATTTATTCCCTAAAAATTCTAATATAGCCTTATCTGTTATGTTACCACCAATTATCTTATTATTTTCATCATATGTACTCGCATTATTATAAAGTAATGATATTTCGAATAACTTCCTTCTTTTTTCATCCATTAAATGTATATTTCTATACTCTTTTCCATCAGCAGTCATTAAACCTGTTACCTTTAATTTTCCTTCTGTTAAAGTTCCGGTTTTATCTGCAAATAATATATTTAATGATCCTGCAGTTTCTATTCCCACAAGTTTTCTAACCAAGACATTATTTCTTAACATTCTTTTCATATTAGAAGAAAGAACTAAAGTAATCATCATTGGTAATCCTTCAGGAACTGCAACTACTATTATAGCTACAGCAAGTGTTAGGGCATAAATAATATGAGGGAAAATCATATTAAAATTAGTAACTAATGAGGTTATCTTATCCAATTCAAAATTGTTATTTACGAAAATAACATTAAATAAATATGAAATAACTACAAGAATCGCTCCAATATACCCAAATCTACTTATTATTCTTGCAAGACCTCTAAGTTTTGTTTTTAATGGGCTTTCCGGTTGAAGTTCCTGCACACCCTTTACTACTTCTCCATAAAAAGTATTATCTCCTACGTTCAAAACTTTCATAATAGCGGTTTCAGATACAACAACTGAACCTCTAAAAACTTTGTTATCTCTATTAAAATCTTTATATTTTTCTTTTGTCTCTCCTGTTAAAGAAGATTCATCAACTGATATAGAGCCTTTTACTATTATTCCATCCGCAGGTATTTTATCACCCGCTTCTAAAATCACTATATCTCCAACTACTACCTCATCTAATATAACTTCTATATATTTTGAGTTTCTTTTAACTTTACATTTTACTTTAGAACTCTCCTCAACAAGTTTTTCAAATGCCTTTTCGCTTCCATATTCTGATATTGTAGATATTAAAGAAGCTATAAAAATTGCAACTACTATACCAAGTGTTTCATATATATTTGAATTCTTAAATAAAAATACTATCTTGATACCTAAAGCAATTAAAAGTATTTTTATTATTGGATCATTAAAGGATTCTAATAAAAAAATTAAAAACGTGTTTCTTTTGCGTTTTGTTAATTCATTACTTCCAAATTTATTTCTTGAAAACAAAACTTCTTTATCATTTAATCCTATATTTATATTGGGGTTCAAATCTTGTCCTCCTATAAAAATATATTAGGTAAAAATGTTTTTAGAATAAAAGTTCAATTAATTTTTTAATACATTTAAATAATTATATAAAATGAAAATAACCTTTTAAAGGTTATTTTATTTTTCCAAAGTTAATAGATTTAATTTATTATTAAGTTCTTCTTTATATTCTTTTTCATTAAGCACTATATAATCTGAAGAACGATATTCATATCCGCGTAAAGCATAATATATCTTATTATTATTTATCTTTGAATCATTCAATCTTTTGAAAGATTGAGAAAACATAAATATTAATAATTCTAATAATTGCTCAACGAAATTTAAATTATGAAGAATATCAGCCTTATTTATATATTCTTTAATTTGATTAGCAATACTTAAATCGTTATTAGTTTCAGTAATTTTACTTTCCATACTGATATAAAATATATTCAAATCTTCTTTACATAAAAAGTAACTTAAAGGATTATAAAATACATACTTTTGTAAGAATATTTCTTTTTTATAATGAAAATTATACTTTTTTAGTTCTTTAATTATCGTATTAACTCCCAGTATTAAAGATTCTTTTATTATTTTATTTTTTTCATCATCTAGCATATTATCATCATTTGCCACAAATTTAACCTGCGTTAATATTCCGTCCTTTAACTTATCCCAATTTTGTCCTTTTAAATCCATATAAAACTCTCCCTTTTATAAATTCTCTAAACTTTTTGCATTTGTATTAAGTTCAGAAAACTGTTTTTCTTTATATAACATATATGCTGCAGAACCTATCATAGTGGCATTATCTGTGCAGTACTTTTTATCTGGAACATACATATTTATATCAATTTCTTTTGACATTTCATGCAATTTTTCTCTTATGTAAGAGTTACTAGCAACTCCACCAACTACAATGAAATTTTTAATTTTGTATTCTATTATAGCACTTTTCGTTTTATTTACAAGTAATTTAGTAACAGTTTCTTGAAAAGAACAAGCTAAGTTACTTTTATTTATCTTTTTTTCTCTTTGATTTTTATTATGAACTAAGTTGTTTATATAACTCTTAATTCCACTAAAACTAAAGTTGTATGAACTATCATTTAAAATAGATGGCATTAAATATGTAGGTTTACCTTTTTTAGCTAATAGTTCTATATTTGGGCCTCCTGGATAAGAAAGATTTAAGATTCTAGCAACTTTATCATAACATTCTCCAATTGCATCATCTAATGTTTTGCCTAAATATTTAAATTTATTTCCAGATTCCATAAATATTAAATCTGTATGTCCTCCACTTACTACTAACGCTATTAAAGGGTATTTGAGTTTATTTCCTATATTAGCTGCATAAATATGACCCATCATATGATTAACTTTAATAAATGGTTTATTATAAATAAAGCTAAGAGTTTTCGCAGTTTCCAACCCAACAAGTAAACTTCCTAATAAACCAGGACCATAAGTACATGCAAAAGCGTCAATATCTTCAAGTTTCATATTTGCTTTCTTTAAAGTTTGGTCAATAACAATTGTAATATTTTCTAAATGAGTTCTAGATGCTATTTCGGGTACTACTCCACCATATTTTTTATGAATATTTATCTGAGAATTTATTACAGTGGCAATATCTTCAACACCATTCTTTACAATACTGACACTTGTTTCATCACAACTAGACTCAATAGCTAATATATGTATGTCTCTCACTTATATCACTCTTTCCATTATATATGCTGTTTTATTCTTATAATATCTTTTTCTTTCACTTATTTTCTTAAATCCAAATTTTTTATACAAATTTATTGCAGGTATGTTATCTTCTTTTACTTCCAACATTATTTTATTTACATTTCTATGATTTCTTATTACATATTCTAATAATTCTGAAGCATAACCTTTATTTCTATAATTCTCTTCTATAAATAAATTAATTATATCTAATATCTCATATAACTCTTTTACTTCAATATAACCTATTTCTTTTTTATTTATTAAATATAAGTATTTTTTGTTAAACTCATTAACAATTACTTCTTTTATCATTTCTCTGCCTCTATCTTCTTGATATAGTTAGCCTTTAACTTATGTATATTAACATACTTAATAGATTTAGAGTATTCAACTATTTTTAATATATTTAAATTGTTTTCAATAATTTTATACTTAAAAGAAGATATATCTTCAATATAGGTTTCTTTTATTATAGATTTATTATTCTTATCAAAAACACTCATGTAATATCCTTTGTTATCTTCAATAACAGACATTTTATTTTCATTAATATCTGAAGAAACTAAAAATGCTGTTAAACTTGATACTGGATAAACCGGTATTTTTAAAGAATATCCAATTGTTTTTACTACACTAAGACCAATTCTAATCCCTGTAAAACTTCCTGGTCCATTAATAACTATTATCTTTTCTATATCTTTTAAAGTAATACTTTGTTCCTCTAAAAGTTCTTTTATCATTGGTAGAAGATATATGGAATGTGACTGAAAACTCTCTTTTTCTTTAGTTATAACTTTACTGTCTTTTATTAGAGAAACATTTATAATTGAACTATGTGTATCTAAAAATAATGTATACATAAAGACTCACTTCCAAAAACAATTCTAACAAAATTAAAAAAGAATATCAAATAAAAAAGGTTATAAAACCCTTTCACACAAATCTTCATATTTTTCACCATAAGGTGTAATGATAAATATTCTAGTCTCCTCATTTAGTATTTTTATCTTTATATCCAATCTGTTTTTAGGTAACAAATCAGGTATTAAATCTGCCCATTCTATAATTGATATACCTCTTTTTTTAAAGTATTCAGGTATACCTAAATCCTGTTTTACTTCAGATAATCTGTATACGTCCATATGAAATAATTTTAAATCTCCATCATATTCCTTAATTATGTTAAAAGTAGGAGAGGTAATATTTTCTTCTATTCCCATTGAAGCTGCAAAAGCTTTAGCGAACAATGTTTTCCCACTTCCTAAATCCCCCTCTAAGCATATAACCATATTAGGAAATTTCTCTGATTCAATATTTTGAGCTAATTCAATTGTTTCTTCTTCTGAATTAGTTGTTATTTTATACTGCATTCTTCTATCACCAATATTATAATAACATTATTTTAAAAAATTTAGCAAGTATTTTTTAGATATTTACACTTATTAATATTTACCAAATAAATTTGACCCTAACATAGTAGAATCACAACCGCCCCATGTTATAGATTGTAAGATATTTTGATTCTTGTATAAAAACAATATATCCCATCCATAAGGGTTCGTACTATCTATTTCTATTAATACTATTTCATCATTAATTATTTTATAATTGTTTCCATATTCCTCACATTTATCAGCGGTTACATCATATTTCCCATCACTCTTTAATATTATTGATACATCATTGTCAATAGTTGAATAAGTAATGTCCTTTTTTACAAAAGTAATTTTATTCTCAAAAATAGTTAATAATTTATCTAAAAATTTATTATATTTTTTTTGAAGTAAGACAAAACTTGAAGCATCAACTACCCTATTTTCATTTTCATTAATCCATTCACTTAAAAGATACGCGCCTCTTCCAATATTTGAATAATAAGAATCTTTTGATAATTCAAAATAATATTCAGCAAAGACTTTATTATTTTCACTTTCAATTTTTAATTTTTCATATTTACTATTACTATATAATACGAAAATAATACTAGTTATTATGAATATTATAGAAATACCACTTAAAATCAATATAAAAGAATTTGACTTCATAATATTACTCCTTATTATAATTTTAACATAAACTTTTTAATTATCATAATAGACTTTTAACTTATACTTAAACTTTTGTGCCTCATACAATAGTTTAGGAGGGAATGATAATGTATTATGATGAAAGAAACAACTATTTTGATTATATAAGTGAAGAAAATAATAGTTTATATGATATTAAAAGTAACAAGTATTTAACTAAAAATATTTATAAAGATCCGAATTATGAAGTCGGAAATATAAATATATATAATTACAGATTAAATACTCATTTAGTGCCACCATCTGAAGGATTAAATAGAGGTAACTTATTTGCAGATGAATATATTCCATATAAAAATTATTATTATAAAGTAGTTGTTAGAGGTAAAAGAGAAGAACTATTATTAAAAATTCAAGAACTAAACTTTGCAGTTATAGATTTAAATCTTTATTTGGATATATTTCCAAATGATTTAGAATGCTTAGAATTATTTAAAGTATATGTAAAAGAATTAGAGGGATTAAAAGCAAGTTATGAAAAAGAATATGGACCGCTTACTGCAAAAGATGTCACTAGTACAAGAGAATTTACATGGATAAATAATCCATGGCCGTGGGATAAAGGGGGTACTTTTTAATGTTTAAATATGAAAAAATTTTAGAATATCCAATAAATATTAAAAGAAGAGACTTAAGAATGGCTAAAAACTTAGCTGCTCAATTAGGAGGTCCTGACAGTGAAATGGCAGCAGCTACAAGATATTTGTCTCAAAGATATTCAATGCCAGATGAAAAAGGGAAGGCACTTCTTACAGATATTGGTACAGAGGAATTAGCACATGTAGAAATGATATCAACAATGATTGATCAATTACTACAAAATGCGCCTGTAAATGAATTAAAAGAAGCCGGACTTGATGCATGGTATACTCAACATAAAAGAGGAATTTTTCCAATGGACGCTAATGGAGTTCCGTTTACTACTGCTTATATAGCATCTACAGGAAATCCAATAGTAGACCTACAAGAAGATATGGCAGCAGAAGAAAAAGCAAGAGCCACCTATGAAAACCTTATGGACTTAACAAAAGATGAAGATATATTAGGACCACTTAGTTTTTTAAGACAAAGAGAAGTTATCCACTTTAATCGTTTTAAACAATTACATGATGAATATAAAAAGAAAGGATTATAAAAAAGCAGATTAATTATCTGTTTTTTTAGTAAATTAATTTTTAATATCTTTCTTTGAAAAAGAAAGATTGGAAAGAATATAGAAAAATATAAAGAATATAAGTAAGATAATTGAACCCTTTATTATATTAAGATTTATTCCATAAATAATATTATTATTTATAATATCAACATAGTCTTTAAATATATTAAAATCTAAATAAGGCAAGAAAGTATATTCTATAAATTTTAATCTTAACGCAAAAAGAAATTGCGATATTATACCTCCTGCTATAGAAATAAATACTGAAAGACCTACAGCTAATGAAGTATTAAGTGTTAAAGTTGATAACATTAATGCAAAGTTTCCCACGAAAAACACTGGTAATGAATTTATAAAGAATTCTTTAAGAAATTTAATATAATAATTTACTTGATTTATTTTATTATGAATTATTATTATTTCATTTAAATTAAAAATATTTATCTTATAAATTAAAATGACAAATAAAGTCATTGAAACTAATATAGTAAATAACAAAATAAAATTTATTAAATTTATTGTAATAACTTTAGACAGTAATATTTTCCATCTTTTTACCGGTTTAGATAGTAATACTTTTATACTACCTTTATTATATTCTTGAGAAACTATTGTTCCACCAATTATTGATATAATTAACACAACAAATAATGAAATTATAAAACTATTTTCTAAAATCATTTTTTCCTTTTGATTATTATTTATATCATTTTTTATAAGATATTCATTAATCTTAACATCTTCTGATAACTTTTTATTATAAATATTATATTGATTTATATATTGTTTATAGTTACTGTAAAAATTGTATTTATTATAATCTTTTTCTTCTATTTTTTCTATATATCTTATATTTCCTTCTATATCTTTTTGATTATTAAAATATACTGTTATTCCACTAATAAATATAAGTAAAATAATAAACACAAGAATATATTTCTTTTTAAATTCTTTTTTTAATTCATTTCTTATTAAATTAATTATCATATTTTATTATTTCCATAAATTTATTTTCTAAATTCTTTAAATTCGCATTAATTTTAAATATTCCTTCTATTTTACCCTTATTTAATATTAATACTTCATCACATATATTTTGGATTTCAGATAAAATATGTGATGATATAATTACTGTAACATCATCTAAACTTTTTAAAAACTCTCTTAACTCAATAATACCACACGGATCTAATCCATTAGTAGGTTCATCTAAAATAAGCAATGATGGATTATTTATTAAAGCCTGTGCTAAACCTAATCTTTGTTTCATTCCTAATGAAAATGTTTTAACTTTTTTACCAATACTTTTCTCTAAAGAAACAAGTCTTACAATATCTTTAATTTTATTTTCATCTACTCCCTTAAACATTCTTTTAAAAAGTTCCAAGTTTTCTAAACCTGTTAATCCTTCATACATATTTGGAGTTTCAATTACACTTCCAACACATGATAAAGCTTTCTCAAAATCTTTTTTTAAATCATATCCATTTATCTTTATTGAACCACTGTTACTTTTATACAATCCAAGTATTACTTTAAACAAAGTGCTTTTACCACTTCCATTAGGTCCTACTATACCAAATATAGAATTTCTCTTAACATTAAAACTTATATTTTGTAATATTTTTTGTTTTCCAAATTTCTTATTAATATTATTTACTTCTAGCATGTTATCCATATATTTCCTCCTTTTGAAGTTACAATATAACATAAACAATATTAAATAAAAAATTATCATAATAATTATTATTAATAATTGTTTTAAATAAAAAAATGTTTTTATTTAAAACATTTTTATTTTTTTAATAATTTTTTTATAATAAATTATTATTTTATTATATATTATTTAAATCTAAATTTTCTTCTTTAATTAAGTCTGCAAATGTTATTTTGAAAGCTTCTATTTCTTTTATTTTTGTATCTTCATAAACACTCTTTGTATTACATACTGCCTTGTAGAAATGTTTTACTGTAACCGTTTTGGAATTCTCAAAAACCGCAAATGAAAATACATTTGATAAAAGTGTCAAAGCTATATCAGGATATCTATTCCCTATTTCATATATTCTCTTATACTCATCAGTCATATTTACTAAAAATTTAAACAGTTTTTCTTTAATAAAATCTGTGTAGGGTATTGTAGTTCCACTTTTCTTCTCAAACTTAGGATAAGAACCCATCAATATATTAACTGTTTCATCCATTGTCGGTTCTTTTACATCAACTTTTAAGAACCTTCGCAAGAACGCTCTATCTCTTAAGATATAAGTTTCATATTCTTCAGTAGTAGTTGCTCCAATCATTTTTATATCTCCTCTGTCAAGTCCAGGTTTCAGCATATTCGCAAAGTCTACGTCCATATTAGTGGTATTTCTATTTACTAATAAGTGTACTTCATCTATAAAAAGAATTATATTCTTTTTCTCTTTTAATTCACTAATCAATAACTGAAGTCTATTTTCATTCTGACCTTCACTTACAGATGAGCCAAGTAAACTAGTCATGTTTACTTTTATAAGTTCATATGATTTGAGAGCATCAGGCACTTCCCCTTTTTGCATTCTATAACCTAGCCCTTCTACTATGGCAGTTTTACCAATACCCGCCTTACCAACTAAGAGAGTACTTTTTTCAGGCGTTAAAAGAATAAGAATAGTTTGTTTTATTTCCTCATCTCTTCCAATAGCAGGGTTAGTTACATATTCTTTTTTACTTAAATTCTCTCCATATGTTTCTAAAATACTTACTTTTTTGTTTAAACTACCTAAATCAAGTATTTCCGTATTACCATCCATATAAATCCCTCTTTATCATTTATATTTATATTATAACTTGTTTTTACTAGAAAATAAATAAAAAAAACATTTTATACTAAAATGCTTTTTAAAATCATAATGGCGCCTGATGTAGGACTCGGACCTACGACCCAACGGTTAACAGCCGTTTGCTCTACCAACTGAGCTAATCAGGCATCGCATAAGTATTATAGTAGAAAACCTGTTTTATGTCAATAAAAATATATCCCAACTTTTTTAAATTTTGTACTTACTTTCCTTTTTTATCTTATTCAAAATATTTTCACCTATTTTTTCTTGACCTTTAGTATTGGGATGCCAATCAATTGGAGCCATATGTTCAATATTTAAATTAGAATTATCAATAAAAAAAACGTTTTCATATAATTCACACATGTTTGATAAACACTGATTAAAATATTCTATAGGTTTTTGAGTTGCACTTCTAATATATTTTACAGTTGTAGGAATATAAAGACCTATTATGTATATTTCAACATCTGCATTTAAATTTATTATTTCTTTTATATTTCTTTCTATATTAATAACAATATTTTTAATTTTTTCTTCCATATTTTCAAAAGCTTTAGTCATATTTCTTGAAAGTAATAATTTACCTAAATTTGTTCCGTTACTTTCTAAGAAATCATTAGTACCACAAGAATAAATAAATAAGGTATTATTTTTTCTAATTTCGTCACTTATTCTTATATTTTTATCATTTTCATTAATCGTGTAATAAGATTTCATATTTTTACTAAGTTGAATGAATTGAAATATACCTTGCCTCCTACATATATCAATGCTTTCTATTTGATTTCTCTTTAATTCTCCTAAAGTTAAATTCTGATTTAACAACTTACTAATATATTGCGTAGTATTATATTTACTCATACAATATAAATCAATAAATTTACTATTTTTGTACACTTTTAATAAATAATCTTTAATAATTGTAAAATGACTTATTTTATTTTTGTTATCTCTCGTATATGGAACTCCAATCGAATCTATTCCGCCTATTAATAACAATTTCCCTTGTGTATCTTTCATAATTCCCTCTAAACAATTATACCTCATTTGCTAAAAAAATACAATATTCCATTTATATATTTACAATTATTTCATATATTCTCCTTTTAAATGATTAATATGACTTTATAGTATCATTTTTATTTATATTATCAAATTAAATACAAACAAAATAGATATTCCTATTGCAGTAGGTATTATAAATGATATTATAGACCATTTTAATCCAATTTCTTTTTTTATTGTTATAAGTGTTGTCATACATGGAAAATGCATCAATGAAAATAAACAAACACTAATTGCTTTAATAATATCCCATCCATTATTTACTAATACTTTTTTTAATTCAATTATATTAGAAATTTCATTTGTTGTTTTCGTACTTAAATATCCCATTAATATTAATGGTAATACCATTTCAGTAGCAGGTAATGCAAGAATAAATGCAAAAAGTATAAAGCCATCTAGACCTATTAATTTTGCAAATGGATCTAAAAAATTTGAGATGTGATTTAATAAACTCAAATTACTTATATTAATATTTGCAAATAACCAAATTACTAATCCCCCAAGTAATGCTACTTTAATAACTCTTTTTAAAATAAAAAAAGTTTTGTCCATGACACTTCTTTTAATTACATTTATTATATTTGGCTTTCTATATGGCGAAAGTTCTAAAGTAAAGTATGATGTAACACCTTTTAATAAAGTTGTTGCTAATATTTTAGAAACTATTAAAGATATAAGAATACCAAAAGTCATTAATGTGATTAAAATTAAAGCTACCAAAATATTAGAATTTTTTTCACTTACAAAAAATATTGTTATAATACTTATAAGCATTGGTAATTTCCCACTACAGGGAATAAAGTTATTTGTTATCGCTGCAATTATTTTGTCTCTTGGGCTATCTATCATTCTTGTTTGAATTACACTACAAGCATTACATCCAAATCCCATACATGTTGTTAATGCGTGTTTACCATGTGATTTAAAACATTTAAACATTTTATCAAAATTAAAAGCTATTCTTGATAAGAACCCGCACTCTTCTCCTAAAGAAAATAAAGCGAAGAATATAACCATTGGAAGTAACATTATAGAAATAATATAACCAACTGATTTAAAAATACTAAAAAGTAATGGATTATAAATATACTTAACAACTTTTAAATAAATAAAGATTTCATATAGTTTGTTTTCTATAAAATGAAAGATAAAGTTTAAAAATTGTGAAAAATAACTAGTTAAAACAATAGTTAAGTATAATATTATAGTAAATATTAATAAAAATAATGGTATCCCCCATCTTTTTGATGTTATTATTTTATCAATTTTTCTACTTGTTTGATTAATATCTTTATTCAAATATTTAATAACTTCTAAAGATATTCTTTTACTCTCATTATTAACTTCAATCGCTATTATTCTCCTCATTTCTTCAAAATTTATATCTCTTAAAAATTCATTTACTTCTTTACTAAGAATATCTACTCCGTATCTTATATATATACTTTTTACTATACTTTTATCTCCTTCTAAAAGTTTTAAGGCTATAAATCTTTTATTTATGTTATATATAGCATCCAGCCCAATTAATGGAATAAATTTATTTAATATTTCTTCTACTTTCTTTCCATAATTTATAGAGTATGAAGATGACTTTTCTACATCAAAATTATTTATTAAATCATCTATTCCAATTTTATTTTTTGCACTACACATTATAACTGGAAGATCTAAAAGAGTTGATAATTTTTCTTTATCAATTTCTATATTTTTACTATCCAATTCATCTATAAAATTTAAACATAATATTATTTTTTTATTTATTTCTAACATCTGTAACACTAGATTTAAGTTTCTTTCTAAAAAACACGAATCAACTACAATCACATTTTTATATGCATTATCAAAAAGAATTGTATCTCTTGTTAAAACTTCTTCATCATTCATGCTAAGTAAAGAATAAACACCTGGTAAATCAACAATAATATACTCTTTATTATTTTTAATTTTCCCTATTTTTGTATTTAACTTTCTTCCACATAAATTATTTGTATATTTATATTTTTTAGTTAATAAATTAAATATAGTGGTCTTCCCAGTATTAGGATAACCACTTAATAAAATGAGTTTATTTTCTTTCATTATCTTTACTCACTTCAATAAGTTTTGCATCTTCATTTCTTAAGGCCATTGTTGTTTTTTTTACTTCATAGGCAATTGGGTCATTAAAAATACTTGTAAAAACTTTCTTTATTTTTGAACCAGGTATTATACCTAAATCAAATAATCTTCTTTGCTCTTTTCCTCCTATTTTTATTTTTTCTATGATCACTTCTTCATCTTTTTTAGATTGGAATAAATTCATAAAAGCACCCCTAATTGTCATTATAGTATATGAATCATTTACTTTTATGTTAATTAAAAAAATGTCAATTATGACATTTTTTAATAATTCGTACATCTTACTTCCATATATGCTTCAGGATGGGCACATACTGGACAAACTTTATAAGCTTTCTTCGCTCTATAAACATGTCCGCAGTTTCTACATATCCATATTACTTCTTCTTTCTTTTCAAAAACTTCATTATTTTTTATGTTATCAAGTAATTTAAGATATCTTTTTTCGTGTTCTTTTTCTATATTTGCTACTCCATCAAATAAATTTGCAATCTCATTAAATCCTTCTTTTCTTGCTTCTAATGCGAATTCTTTATACATTTGAGAATATTCATAATTTTCTCCATTAGCTGCATCTACTAGATTTCTTTGAGTTTCTGGAATTTCACCACTATGTAACGCTTTAAACCAAAGTTTAGCATGTTCTTTTTCATTTCTTGAAGTTTCTTCAAATATTGCAGAGATTTGTTCATATCCTTCTTTTTTTGCCTTACTTGAATAATACTCATATTTAACTCTTGCTTGACTTTCTCCTGCGAAAGCTGCTAGCAAATTCTTTTCTGTTTTACTTCCTTTTAATTCCATTTCTTATAACTCCTTCTAAAATTATTATACTTTAATAGTTTTATTAATCAACTATAATTAATCTTTCGTAATCAATTTCATTAATATAAATATTAACTATATTTCTACTTAATTCCTTACTATCATAAATTTTATTTTCCTTAAGATTTTCAATATAAAAACTTATTAAATCTCTATAATCTTTCTTTAACGAAATATAAAGAGTACTTCCTTTAATTGTATGGTAAATATCATAAAAACATTCATAATAATCTACTTCAACCTTTACTTGATTAATTAAAGTTTCATCATAATGAATAATGTACTTATTCTTATACCAACTATTAAAATGTATATAATATTTCTTTGAGTTATCTCTAGGTAAATTAAATTTTTTTACAAAAGTTGTAACACCGTATTTTTCAGTTACTTTATTTACATGTTCAAATTTAAAATATTGTATTAATATAATTCCTGTACTTAAACCAATTAAAATTAAAAGAGCTATGAATGGATAAAGATATTTTCTGAAACTTATTTTCCTGTAGGTCGCTATTTTATTTAAAATAATAACAAACCAACAAAGTAATATTATTAAAGATAATATAAAAATACTTATTCCAATAAATTTAACACCATCTAAAAACATGAATAATGATGCCACGAAAATAGTTGATAACCATATTAAAATAAAGGAAAATAAAATAATAACAATATATAAAAATATCCTATATATAATATATAATGTCTTTTTCCACCAAATCAGATTTTTAATTCTCTGTTTTTTATTCTCTATTTCTTTTATTTCCTCTTTTTCAAGTTTTTCAATATAAGGTTTTATGTTTCTTATTTTGTCAGCAATTATTTTACAGTTACTTTTACATGATATTGCAAACTTTCGAGTTTTTTCAATAAGCTTGTTTTTTATTTCTTCTTTTTTTACAATATTTGAAAAACTACCTATTTCGCCAATTACTTCAGAGATCTTTTTACCTTCTTTTATTTTATCTTCCATTAAATTGCTGTATTTGGTAAGAATCTTGTCTCTATTTTTTATTTTGTTTTCTTCTAAATAGTTTTTTAATGATAATAAAAATTTTTCTTTCTTTGCCATTTTTTGCACTCCCTATATATAATAACTGCTCTCGCGTACATTATAGCAAAGAAACTACAATAAATAAACTTTTTTATTAAAAAAATATTAAACAATATGTCTAATATTTTTATCCTAATTCTTTTACTTGAGAATTGGCTTTATTATAAGCCTGTTGTATTTTTGTTTCTTCTGCCTTTTCTAACGAATACCAACCATTTTGAAAAGATAAATCAAATGCACGTCTTGCTGTTTCTTTAGTTTCCTTATATAAATCCATTATCTTTTTAAATAAATTTTTATTACTCATTTCACTTATTGCAAGATTGTAACAGTTACTAATGTCTTTCTCGCTTTGCATAATATCATTTAATAAATCCATATCGCTCAAATCTTTAGTACTTGGAATTTGAGTTTTTTCATTTTCTATTTTTGACATAAATTTCCTCCTTACTCTAGTAAACCTAACAATACTTTATAGTGAGCTGAATGTAACTTTGAAACATCTCCAAAAAACTTCTTAATATCTTGATTAGTTGCCTCATTTTTATACATTCTTGCTTTTTTACTTAAAACTAAATTCCATTTAATCATATCTTCAATGTACGCTAAATCTTTTGTAGAAATAATATTAGGGACTTCTTTCATAAAAATATTCCTCCTACAATTATTATTAACATTTATAAGTTTTATATACAATTATCTTCTTTTTTTCTTCTTAAATAACCTACTAAAAATAAAAATTATTATTAATACTCCAAATATGTAATATATATAGGAATGAAACTTTAATCCTCTTACAGCACTTTCATATTTCTCTATTAATATATTTATTCTTTCTTCAGCTTCTTCATTATAATGTGTAAAGTATGTTTTAATATCTTTTATTGCTTCTAAATACACATTATATGATTCTTTCGTGTACAAATTTTTATATATTTTTTCTTTTTCATTATACTTCATTAACTTTGTTATATTATCTGGAATTGTATATAAATTGGGTGCAATATCAGGATTTTTATTAAATTTAGTTTCTTGTTCATATGAGTAAGCAATTTCATATAAAACTTGTTCATTATTTTGCTTTGCTACAAGTTCTAGCCCATATGGAAGTTTATTTGAATCAAAGCCCATCGGAACGGTTATCGCAGGCATCCCTGTCATTGGTGCTATTGTATAACATGCTGAAGTGGTTCTGCTATTCATTTCTTTCATAGTCAATGTTCTTACTTTACTTGATGGATATAAAAATATATCTAAATCGTATTTTTCCATTATTTTATCTATATAATCAGAAAACTCCTGTTTGGAATTTAACTTTTCTTTATAGTAGTCTGACTTTGTGATATCAGAATAACAATTGCTGTTATAACCAGATAATGGTTGTATATAACCTCCTTTATTCAATAAATCTTCAAAACTTTTTATTTTACTAGAGGTATTTTTAATATATTTATTAAATTGATAACACATGGATATACCAAGTACAGATTTATGATATAAAGAGTCATAATATAATGAATAAAAATCTTCAATATATATTATGTTGGCTCCTTTGTTTTTCATTACTTCAATCGCATTTTTTGTTAATTTATCTACTTCTTTATAATAACTATTTAATATTCTTAGACTTGAATCTTGCTTTTCAATAAAATCTTTTATAACACCTATGTTTTTATCTTTTAAACCATCTTTGTTTAAATAATTGGTATAATCTATATCATTATTTGCAATTATTGTAAGTAATAATGCATTTTCAGCTACACTTTTAGTTATTGGTCCAACTGTGTCCCTTGTTATGTCATATGCTACAATCCCATTAAGACTAACCAAACCATAAGTGGGTCTTAATCCCACTACATTATTTGCACTTGAAGGAAGTCTAATTGAGGAATTAGTATCAGTTCCCAACCCTAAAGAAGCAAGTGATGCTGCAACTGAAACTGCACTTCCTCCTGAAGACCCATATGGTGTATAATCTATGTTAAATGCATTGTAAACATGACCATAACTACTTTTTGAATTTAATGCAGAAAAAGCAAATTCACTCATATTAGCTTTTCCAATTATAATTGCTCCTGCATCAACTAAATTTTTTACTACTTGAGCATTTTTATAAGGATTTGAATCTTTTAATGCTTTAGTTCCAACTGTAGTAGGTAATCCTTTATAATCAATATTGTCTTTTATAATAATTGGAATTCCTTGAAGCAAACTTCTTCTACCATTTTCTTTAAATTCCTCATCCATTTCTTTCGCTATTAAAATAGCATTTTTGTTAATACTTATAACCGCATTATACATTTTATTATATTTTTCTATTCTGTCTAAATACAGATTAACTAAAGTCTCGTATGTTAAATATCCCTTTTCAACATATTTTTGAATTTCAAAAACATCTGTATTTGTAATATCAATAATCGCTTTCGTATTGGCATTTATCTTAAATGGTGTTACTAATAAAATTAAGAATATAATAATTTTTTTAAACATTACTACTCCTATTTCTTTATAAATTAATATACTGCTAAATATACATAATATATTAAAAATACTAATACCATTAATAGTCCTTCTTTTTTTGAAATTATTCTATCATTTCTACTTACCATAAAGAATATAAATCCTGATAAAAATAATGCTATTATATCAATATAATGGAAAGAATTTGATTTAAACCCGCCATAAATCATTAATGGAATCCCCAACACTACTCCAATATTAAATATATTTGTTCCAATAATATTACCAACTGCTATATCAAATTCTTTTTTCATAGCCGCAATTACTGTCATTGTAAGTTCTGGAAGAGAAGTGCCAATTACTATTATTGTCATAGTAATAAACTTTTCACTAACATTTAATGCTTTTGATATGTTAACAGCGTTATCAACAACCATATCACTTCCCAATATAATTAAAAGAATGCAGATTATTGATAAAAAGATTGAAGTTCTCATAGAATACTTTGGTTCTGCCAAAGTCTTATCAGTATTTTGTGTTTTTGCAAGAGATATAATATAAAATAAAAATAAAATAAAAAATAAAAAGAACAATAATCCATCTATTCTATTTAAGATGTTGGAATTTAAAATACTAAGATTCCCTAATAAAATAATTACAAATAAAGATGTAAGAATAAAAAGTTGTGGTATTTCTTTCTTTATTGTTATATTTTTTATTTTAATTGGAAAAAATGAAGCTGCCAATCCAATAATTAGTAAAACATTTACAACACAACTCCCAATTACATTTGCTAAAACTATATCTCCATTACCTTTAATTATTCCATTAAATGAAATGGATAATTCTGGAGCACAAGTGCCGAAAGCCGCTAAAGTAAGTGCTATCAGCATCTTTGACATTTTAAAATTTGTTGCAATTGATGACAAAGCATCAACAAAGATATCAGAACTCTTTATTAATATAATAAATCCTAATAAAAGTAACAATATATCTACTAACATAGTATCACCTATAATAAATAATTATATCATTAAAGATTTTAAAAAGTATATACATTTATTCTTCTTTTTCAAATAAATTTAAATGAAAAGTTAACGTATCCAAATATAATATAAAAGATAATTTAGTCTT
>CAZMCS010000006.1:0-26161 GCA_964565085.1 uncultured Muribaculaceae bacterium
CATTTAATAACGCACTTAAAATATAACTCTTTCCACTTCCAAAAGAACCATGTAAGTATAGTCCCTTTTGAGTTTCTTTTTTATCATAATTACTAATAAATTCCTTAATATATTTTTTTACTTCAAGTCTTTCCTTTTCAGGATAAAATTCACTTAACTTAGCATCTCTTAAAATCTTAGGTGTTTCAAAAAATACTACATTATTTTCTTCCTTAATTTTATTCTTTTCATATTTACAAGGTCTAAATACAAAAATTAAAGAATCTTTCTCTTCTTTTGGATATTCAACATGACCAGTTATTTTATTTTTACAATATTCAAGTCCTTTGCAGCCTTTACAATTATTTAATTCTTTAACAGTATTTTCAAGTTTAGATGTATTTTTTTCTAAACACTCTTCACTTACATTTAAAGAATTAACTAACTTTACAAAATTATTATCTTCTAAAGCTTCCATATAATTCTTTTTTAATGCAGACTTTAAATTTCTTTTTTTATAAGGATTTTCTAATTCATTAAAATTCTTCATTATTTAAACTCCTTTACAAAATCTTCAAATTCACGTTTTTCTTCTTCGCTTAAAGAAGCAGACTTTATATTTTTATTAAACCATGTAGGTAACTTCTCTTCTTTTTTTACTAACTTTTTAGAATACTTCTTATGCTCTTTCTCTGCGATTTCCATTGCTTCCTTAGCAGTTTCTATACCTGATCTTTTCCACTGACCAGCGATTGTTTCAACATAATTTCTAGTAAGTTTATTATTATTACTTTTTAATACATAGTCTATAAGAACATTTACAACTGCTGGATTAAGTTTTAAATCAATAAGAAGCATTTCTAGTAAAGACATATCTCTTTCAGTAGGTCTTACACCTTTATATTTTGCTTTTAAAAATTCATATGGAGAATGTGATTCAAATACTTTTATCATTCTTCCTCTATTAGAATTATCTCCTGATGGACTCTTTAAATATTCAGGCTGACTTTTAAATATTAAACTAGGTAACTTATGATCATTATTAAACTGATAATGCTTCCTTACATTTTTTCTAAGTACTTCCTTATCTATTAAACCTTTTTCATTTAATGAAGTCTTTACTAAGTCAGACATGGTAACTGGATCTAACTCATAAAGAAAAGATAAATCAGTTATAAGTTCCTTAGTTAATTTATTTAAAGTTTTAGCATTAAAAATATTATTAGGCATTGAACTTATTAATAAATCAAAGTCAAAATCAAATTCATAATTAAGTTTTAACTTGCTTTTAGATACAATATTATGATTTTCATTCTCAAAATTAGTATAATTCTTACTCTTAAATGTTATATCAAAAGGAGTTGTAATATCTATGTAATCTTTTAAATTTATAGATGGCATTTTAAAATAATTTATTATTCTATTATACTCTTCCTTACCTACGTTATTAAAAAGAACTATATTAAATATTGGGTGAACAAAGAATTCCTCTGCACTTAAAGGACTATATAATTCATAAACATATGAATTAACATTTCCTTCCATAAAATAAGTTTTTAAAAGACCAATACCTTCTAATTTAATTCTTGCTTCTTTAATACTTTCTAAATTTAAACTCATACATGTCATTAAGTGATGATGATTAAATTCATTTGATATATAACTTGATGCTTTTAATTCATTGAAAAGAGTTAAATATAAAGTTACTGCAGTATTACCAATTATAGGCATGTAAGCAAGAGTTAAAACAAGTTTATCAATCTCAGTAAGTAAACTTTTATTAACTACTTGGTATATATCTGCTGGTAAAAGAGTAACTTTATTCATATAAACTCTCCTTAACTATATTGTATATTAATGAAAGAACTAGTGCAAGGAATATATTTTAATAAAGACTATTTATATGAGGAAAATCATTATCATTAAAAATTACTGGTCTTAATTCATGCATAAGTCTTACAAAAGAAATATTATTTAATAGATATTTTGACTTTTCTTTACCAATCTTATTTTCTATAGTTTCTAATGATGAAAAATATAAATCATTCATATCTAAAACAGATTCTCCTAAATGTAATAATGATTCTTCAAATGTAAGTATATTATATTCCCAATCTATTATGGCATTCTTATAATCTTCATCATTCTTAAAAATCTTATATACTAAAATTCTTTTTTCATCTAAACTAAATTGAGAACTTTTTAATACATAGTATCTTAAATCTTCATCTTTTTGAATAGGTATATAAAAAGTTTCTTTAATGTCTCTATTTATTATTTTATTAAACTCATTTTTATTACGAAGATATAAATTATTTGAAAGAAATGAATCCCAGAAAGTGGCATATATATCATCTTTATTTTCTAAATTTCTATTTATTAATTCATTAACAATAAAATCTTTTTGTTTCTGATTCAAAGTTAAATCTTTATTCCATAGTATCATTAATAAGAATGAATTAGTATTATTATTTGAAATCCTTGATAAATCAGTATTTGAACATATTAAATCTATTAGTTTTTTATAAATTTCACTATCTATATAATTGTAATATCTAATCATGTATTCCACTATTGTAGGGGCAAAGAAGAAATTACGATTATCTTTAGTCTTAACTATTTGCATTGCCTTATTTAATATTTGATTATCTTTGCATATTTTTTTCCATATAGTCATAACTCTAATATTTTCATTTTTTAAATGTTTCTCATAAAATAAATCATTATCATACTGTTCCACTAATTCATCTATATTCATTTGAATCACCTGTTTTTAATTATATCACATTTTTAATATATAAAAAAATGAGTATTATTGATATCTACCCATTTGTTTCATTAATTGATTAACTTGTTTTTGACTTGGGTTTCTACCCATTCCTCTCATTAAAGCCTTAATCATTTCTTCATTTATTGGTGGATTTTCTTTTAATTGTTTTGTCATTAATTTTTTAGCAATAAGAAATCCTGCGACTAAACCTACTATAATTCCAAGCACTACATATAAAATATCAAATAACATAATTATCTCCTCTTTCTAAAGTTATTCTATCAGATATTATACTTTGGTGCAAGTACGGAAACTTATTTCTGATAAATAAAAGTAATCCATATTTACAAAATCACATACAAATAAGTTTGGAAGTTTTTTTATATCCTTTAAAAAAGATGGGTAACTTGCATTACTTTTAACTTTCATATAAGAATTATTAATTATTAATTTTGTGCTTTCACCTGTATAAAAATCGTTTACAATATGAGTATTATTGAAACACATATAGTTTATGTTGTCTTTATTAATTGATCTAATTAATAAATCTATGTTTTTCTTATCAACTGATTTAACTAACTTTTCATACATTTTAATACTTAAAGAAAGTTCGTCCTGACTCATTAAATGAATTTTTTCAAGTGCATTATATAAATTCTGAGGCTTATTCTTTGTTATTTGATAAATATCATTCTTAATATTAAAAATATAATAAATTCTCATTAATTTTCACCTAAAACAATTATAGTTTATAATATGTAATTATTTTGTCGAAAAAAATAAATTGATAAAATTTATCAATTTATTTGAACCTCTTCTTCTATAATCGGCTTATACTTCTGTTCAAGTGTTACTTCTAGAGTTTCAGACAAGTTTATTTCACTTCCTGAATTTTTATTCATAGAAGTTACATATCCATATCCATTATATATAACATTTAATCCAATTAAATCAGAATAATGGGTTACATCATTTCTTGACCATCCTAACATATTAGGTAATTTATATGATGTACTATTTGTTAAAAGAAATAATTTTTCATTTGATATAAGAATCGTTCCTTGTTTTGGATATTGATTTATTATTTTATTACCATCACCAATTAGAATATACTTTGTTTTATTTTCTGCTAAATTACTTACAACATCTTCAGTATTTTTATTAATATAACTACTTATTTTATAATTAGAATCACTATTTTCTGAATCATCATAAATATTTAAGTAAGTTGCAATATCTTCAATAAGTGTTTTAGATGCTTTTGCAAGTTCATTTGCATTATGTATTTTACTTGCTGTAATAATTATTATAATTTCAGGATCATTTCCAGGGAAAAGACCTGTAAAGGTTTTGATATAATTAAGAGAACCTTTTAAATATCCTCCTTTAGAAGAAGGAATCTGAGCAGTACCGGTTTTTCCAATTATATCATACCCATCTATATAATAACTTTTACCAGTAGACATTGGAACTCTTCCATCTACTACACCTCTCATTAAATCTTTAATTTGATTTACAGTAATAGTGGATGCAACTTTTCTTACTTCTTTTCTTCTACCTTCAAAAATAGTTTTATTTGTATTTGAATCTACTATTTTAGATACTATATATGGATTTATTATAGTGCCATCATTTGATATAGCACTAAGAGCTCTTATCATTTGAACAGGTGTAACTGTTAAACCTTGTCCAAAAGCTGCGCTTGCAACTTCTGTAGCATATTTAAAAGTCATCTTGCCAGATAACTCATTGGGTAATTCTATTCCTGTTTTTTCTCCAAATCCAAGAAGTGCATAGTAATCTTTTAGTTTCTTTTCTCCAAGTTTTTTAGAAAGCAAAGTAGCTGCTACATTACTTGAACCCATAAAACCTTCATCAAATGTAATAGTACCCCAACCATAGTCATTCCAATCTTTTATAACTGCATCTTCTACTTTTATAGTACCAGACTGATAAGTATTTTTTCCATTATATAAACCATTTTCCATAGCGGCCATAAAACTAAATGTCTTCATTACTGAGCCTGGTTCAAACTGATATGATACAAAAGGATCATAATAAGATACAATATCTTTAATATTTGGATTAAAACTTGGAGAAGATGCTACTGCAAGCATTTCGCCTGTTTTAGCATCTGCTACATTAATAGATGCCCATTCTACACCAACTGTTTCTAAATGAGTTATTGCTTGTTCTGCAAAAATTTGAATATTAGTATCAATTGTTAAATAAACATCATTTCCTGCTATAGCATCTTCAGTTATAGAATGTGTGTTTGCAATTTTATAACCATATAAATCTCTTTGATATTTTTTATATCCATTCTTACCTGTAAGTATATCATTATAAAATAATTCAAGTCCAAACTCCCCTATAATCTTCCCATTATCATCTGTCTTTGCATAACCTAAAACATATGATAAAAAATCTGCATTAGGATAATATCTTTTTGTACTGGATATAAATCCTATACCAGGTAAATCTAAGTCTTCTATCTGTTCTTTTATAAGTTCTGTTAAACCTCTACCACCAGGTCCTAATTCAACCTGATATGCATCATAATTTAATAATTCTAAAATCTTTTCTTCTGTCATATTTATAATAGGTGCTAATACTTTAGCAGTCATTTCTTTATCTACTACATGGTGAGGATTATCTGGATTGGTAGTTCTGCTTTCACTTAAAAAAGCTACTACAGTATAACTATTTACATTTTGAGCAAGTATTTCTCCTCTTTTATCATATATTGTTCCTCTAGAAGCAATAATGTCTTCTTTAACAATGTCTCTTGCTTCTGCAAACTCTTTTAAATTAATACCATCAACATTTTTACTAAGTGATACATATAATAACTTTAAAATAATTATAACAAATAAAAAAACAATACCAATTATGAAAAAAATATTTATTCTAACTGTTCTTGTTCTTTTCATTTAAATGTACCTTCCTATTCAGATATAATTCTAATATTACTATTATTATACTCTAACCCGAATGAAGATGCAACTTCTTCTATATTGTCAAAAGAAGCTAATTCATTTATTTTCATGCTTAAACTTTCATTTATACTTTCTTGTTTTTTAATTTTCGCTTTTACACTTTCTAGTTCTATATTTGTTTTAGACAACATTGCCATTGAGAATGCTTGGCCTACAAAATTACTTATGATTAATAAAAATATAAAGAAATATAAAAGTTTTTCTCCTTTAAGCAAATTAATTTTTTTCTTTGTATTCATTCTATCACCTTCTCAATAACTCTAAGTTTGGCACTTCTGCTTCTTCTGTTTTCATCTAATTCTTTTTCACTAGGCTTTAATACGCTTTTAATAACATATTTAGCCATATTATTATCACTCATATAAGGTAACTTCTTTTGAAGTTCATCTACCTCACACAACTTTTTAAATACATTTTTTACTATTCTATCTTCCAATGAATGAAAGGTGATAATAACTAACTTTCCATTTCTTTTTAGTAAATCAAAGGCATCTAATACTGAACTTTCTAAAATTTCTAATTCATTATTTACTTCAATACGTAATGCTTGAAAAACTTTTCTTGCAGGATGTTTATCCTTCTTATATTTCTCTGGAACACTTTTTTGTATGATATTTACTAATTCACTAGTTGTGTTTACTGGTCTGTTTTTTATAATATTACTTGCAATACTTTTCGCAAATCTCTCTTCTCCATACTCATAAAATATCTTAGTAAGTTTTTGAAAAGAATAAGTATTTACTATGGTATGTGCTGATAAATCTTGTCTTTTATCCATTCTCATATCAAGAACGGCGTCTTTATGGTAACTAAAACCACGTAATTCTTCATCCAACTGTGGACTACTTACTCCTAAATCAAACAAAATTCCATCTACTTTTTCACTTATAAATTCCTTCATATTCTTAAAATTGCTATGAAAGATTTTAAAGTTACTTTTAATTTCTGTAAGTCTTTTCTGACTGTACTTTACTGCATCTTCATCTTGATCAAAGGCGAAAAGGAACCCCTTGTTCTCTAATCTCTTAAGTATTTCACTTGAATGTCCCGCATAACCAACTGTCGCATCTATATACTTTCCATTTTTCTTAATGTTTAAGTATTTTATTACCTCTTCTAAGAATACACTTTTATGCATTGTCTATTTCCGTCTCAAATAAGTTTTCTGCTATTTCAGAAAGACTTTCTTCATTTGATTTAATATATTCAGTGAAATCTTCCTTACTCCAAATTTCTAGTCGTTCATTTACGCCAATTATCACACAATCATGTTTCAAATTGGCGTAATGAACTAACGGTGAGGTAATACTGATTCGACCTTGTTTATCGAAATCATTTAGAGTAGCGCCACCAATAAAAGATCTTTCAAATGCTCGAACGTTTTTCTTCGTGAATGGAAGTGTATTGATTTTTTTGACTATTTTATCCCATTCATTTATGGAATAAACAAACAGACACTTTTCTAATCCTCTTGTAATGATGAATTTGTCTCCCAACTCTGTTCTAAACTTAGCTGGTATTATGAGTCTGCTCTTTTCATCAATGCTATGATGATATTCACCCATCAACATTTAAATCCCCCACTTTCCACCACTATGTGTCACTCTCTACCACTATATTACTATTTTAAAATTTATTTGTAAAGAGTTTTTCAAAAAAAAAATAAAAAAATGATAAATAATCATTTTTATGTAAAATAAGTGTCAAATAAATTCTTTATAACTTTTTGATATTATATTAAATTAATGCTATAATAAAAGAGTTATAAAGGAGAATTATGAACGACGAAATTTCATATGAAATTATAGATACAAATAATGTAGACCATTTAAAATGTTTGAAAGACATTTGGGAAGATCATTCTGCTAAAGAATTTTTTGTATGTCTACCATTTTCTTTTACTTCTTTTATTTCTTCATTTTCTAAATCAAACAATCCTAATGAAAGATTAATAAATATAAATGGGAATTATGTAGGTTGGATTGAGTTTTTTGATAAAAAAGTAAACAATGAAAATTTATTTCAATTTAATTTTATAATTTGTAAAAATTATAGAGGTCTTGGTTATGGGAGAAAAGTAACTGCTGATATCATTAATAAATATAAAAACGTTGATGCTTTTGTTCTTGAAATACGCAAAGATAATTCGTTTTCAAAAGCCATAGTTGAATCATTGGGATTCTCATTGATAGGAAAAAACGAAGATGGAATGCTTGATTACAGATTAGATAACAAAAAACAGATTTTATAAATCTGTTTTATTTTGTATTTTCTTTTTCTTCTCTTACTTTTAAGGTTTCTTTACCTTTATAAAATCCACATTTAGTACATGCTCTGTGTGGTGCTATTGGATTACCACAATTAGAACACTTACTAACAGTTGGTGCACTTTTCTTTAAATGAGTTCTTCTCATTCTCTTTTTAGTCTTACTTACTCTTCTAGCAGGTAATGCTCCAAATAACTGAATATCTAATTTCATTTCTATTCCTCCATATTCTTTACTTCATCTTCGGTCATTAAATTCCATCCGTCTCCAGAAGTCTTAACTTTGCAATTTTCTTTTACTATTCGACTTGGAATTTCCAGTACAATATTTTCCCATACAATTGGAAAAATATCAAGTGTATTTGTTAAATTAGTTGAATTTTCTACAGTATTTCTAATTTTTATATTAAATGGATACTCTACTTCTTCTAAACTTAATGCACATAATAATGTCATTACTCCACTTACATCAATATTAATATTATATAAAATATCATCTAATTTATTTATATGACCTTTTATATTAATATTGCTTATTTTTTTAATTTCTGTATTTTTCAGGTTCTCTTCATCTATAATAAATTCCTGATTTACTTCAACTATACTCTCATCACCATTAAAATCTATTAACATAACAATCACTCCTTATTACAATTATACATCATTTTATTACTTGTAACAATGTAATTTATATTATTTACAAGTAAATGCAAATTAAAATAATATATACTGACATTATCATAAAATAATTGCAAAGTGTATATACTAATATTGACAATGATAGTATAAAATGCTATCATTGTCATATAAGAACTCTGTCAATCCGAAGCTTTACGCTTAGCGCGTGAAAGATTTATGTAGGAAAGATGGAGTTTTTTATTTTGATTTTTTTGTTAACTTGCTATCAAACAAACTATCTTTTGCTTTAAAGCACCAATGTCTATATTGATCTTTCCATCTATTTGATAAATCTCCTCTAGCACTAGTTGACATCCCAATATTAAAATTAGGATAAATTTCTTTAATATTTTTCAAAATTCCTTTATATAATTTTTCTTTTGCCATTGTTCTCTTTCCTCGCTTATTGGTTCCAGTTATTTTTTCTTTGTTCAATATCATTTAATTTAAAATTCATAGCTCCTAATATAACATCCATGCATTGTAATATAACATGATCCTTTGAATCTACTTCTGTTATGTCTTCATTGTATATATGAATATTATTAAAGAATAATTGTTCATTTAAAGCATATATATGACCTTTAAAAATTCTATTTTTCTTTTTAGTATCTGGTAATTTGTCAAAATATAATTTTAACACTATTCTATCTTTTTCGTTTGAGTTACAGTAGTCTATTCCAAATACATGTTTAATGAATTGATAATATAATAGAAAATATTCATTTTCCTCTTGTTCTTTTGTTAAATTTTGAGGTATAGTTGCATTTTGTCTAAACATAATTCTAATTTTTATTTTATTACTCTTAACGAAAGTGAAAAAATAATTCATAAGGTTTTTATATTTATCTAGGTATTGCTCAGTGACTTTTGTCCATTTTATTTCTTGAAACATCCCAAGTTCATGTTTTTTATCGTTAATATTATTATTTATTTTTTCTAAATTAGTATACTTTACTAATGCGCCACCATAAAAGTTGCTAAAAAACTTCCCTTTTCTGTGTGATTCATCAGCATAAATTAAATATTGTTTTTTCATATTGATCACCTTAATATAATTTTATCATAGGGAGATAATAAAGTTAATGTATATAACGCAATATTATTGACTTTTACCTAAGGAATATTTATAATATAAAGACAATTTAAGGGGATTTGTATGAAAGAAAAATATAATAATGATTACGAAATTATAATGAATGAGGCTCCAGATAATTTCAAAGAATGGATTATGCAAGCAATAAAAATAAATATTTTAATTGAAGAAAGAGATTCGTGGTGCTATTCATGGCCAAATAGAGAATCAATAAAACATGAAATAATTAAATTAAATAAAGAAGATAAAACAGTCTATTCATTATTTTTAGCAGCCATTATAACAAATAAAGAAGTTAATGAAATATTATCTCAATCAGGTATTACCGAATATAGAGTAAAACAATATGCGGGAATTCATATTTTAAATGATAAATTTAAAATTAATAAACAAGATTATATATTAAATTATGAATTATATTTTAAAGATTTAATAAATAAATTAAAAAAGTTAAATAATGTCTTTAATAATAAAAATATTTGTATTGAAAAATTTATATGTGATTTATATTTAAAAGATAATTGTGGTACAGATATAATTAACTGGATATATAAATATTTTGATGTAATAGAATTGGATTCAGGAGATGCATTTGAACACGAAAGTTATAATGATATTCAGAACTTACCAAATACTAAATTAAATAATGAACAAAACACAAGAATGAAGAAAATATTAGGAATTAAAAATATAAGAGATGTTATTTTAAAACTAGAACAAGAATATAACAAAAAATTAGAGATTGATTGTTCTACCTTTATAGAATTAATAGATTATATATTAAATAGTAAAAATGATAAATTTTTAAATATAATAATAAGAGATGCATTTCAACATTCAAAAGGAACTGTTACAATAAAAGATGTTATTATAGCAGTATTAAACTGTGAATATATACACTCTAAACAAAAAGAACAAATGGCAGTAGCAATCTTTAATAATTGGTATCCAACATTAAAATAACTATTTTATAGGTTTTATATTTACAGTAACATATTTTATATCCTTGTATGTATTCTTTATTTGCTTTTTAAGAGATATTTCTACTTTATAAATACTTTTTAATGTTAAATTTGAATTCATCACTATATCTACTGTTAAACATGAATATGGGCCATATTTTAAAAGTGTGATTCTTTCTACACTTTTTATTTTTTTATTCTGCATAATTAATTCTTTTATAGTTTTATGTTTTTCAGGATCATTATCAATTTCTCCTAAAACACTCTTTGTATTCTTTACAAACATTTTTATTCCTATTCTTATTGTAAATATGGAAATTACAATGCTTCCAATCATATCTGCATATTTTAGTATTTCTACATACTTTTGAAAATAAGAAACTAGAATTACTATAAATGCAAAAGTAGTATTAATCATATCAAATCTACTTTCAGTACCACTAGTTATTATTATATTACTATTTAACTTTTTACCATTTCTTATTAAATAACTTGATAAAAAGAATTTTAATATTATTGTTATAGGCATTATAAAAAATAAATAAACTGAATATTTTATTATACTTAGAGTAAATGAATTTCTAAATATACCAATACCTAGTAAAATAATAAAAATACTTATAAATATACTTGTTACATATTCCATTTTACCATGTCCGAATGGATGAAACTTGTCAGGTTTTTTTGATGCGATTTTGGCACCTGTCAACGCAACTATATCAGTAGATAAGTCTGATACTCCATGAACTGCATCTGCTAAAAGAGTTTTAGAGTTTGTTAACATACTAACAATTATCTTTAAAATTGATAGTGTAAGATTTACTACAAAACTTCTTAACATTGTTTTAATTACCATATATTATCCCTTTACTTTGCTTCATACCAGTTATTTCCAAAATCAGTTTGTACCTTTAAAGGTACTACTAATTCATATGCACTTTCCATTATATCTGTGACTATCTTCTGTACATGTAATTTTTCTTCATTTAAAACACTAAATACAAGTTCATCATGCACCTGAATAAGCATTTTGCTTTTTAAATTCTCTTCTTTAAATTTATTATATATATTAATCATTGCTATTTTCATTATATCAGAACTTGTAGCTTGTATTGGGGTATTGAGTGCTATTCTCTCTCCAGCAGCTCTTATCATATAATTTGAATTATTTAGTTCTTCTATAATTCTTTTTCTATTTAACAAACTTCGAACATAACCTGTAGATTTAGCTTCAATTACAATTTTATCCATATATTCTTTTACACCCGGATAAAGACTTAAATACTTATCTATAAACTTCTTTGCTTCATTAACTGGTAAATCTAAATTTTCTCCAAGACCATATCCACTTATTCCATAAACTATACCAAATATAACTGCCTTTGCAGTTCTTCTCATACTTTTCGTTACTGCATCACTTGAAACACCAAATATATCAGCAGCGACTTTCGTATGTATATCTTCATGATTGTTAAATGCATAAATTAAATCTTCACACTTTGAAATATGTGCTAATACTCTTAAATCTATTTGAGAATAATCACTTGTCATTATAATAGAATTATTATTAGGTAAAAATGCTTTTCTAATATTCCTACCTTCTTCTCCTCTTATCGGAATATTCTGAAGATTAGGTTCAATTGAACTAAGTCTTCCAGTTCTTGTAATATTTTGTTTATATATTGTATGAATTTTGCCATCTTCCATTACATAGTCCACTAAAGTATCTAAATATGTAGTCATTAATTTAGTTAAATTTCTATATTCTAAAATCTTTTCTATGATTGGATGTGCATTTTTAAGTTTTATAAGTACTTCATGACCTGTACTAAATCCTGTTTTACCTTTTTTCTTATTATATGGTAATCCTAATCTTTCAAAAAGCACTTCACCCAACTGCTTAGGAGAACTTATATTAAAACTCATACCTGCATAATTATATATATCACGAGATAAATTACTTATCTTTATTTCTATCTCTTCCTTCATTTCATAAAGTTTTTCTTTACTTACATTTATACCTTCAATTTCCATACCTGCTAAAACTGTTATCAAAGGCATTTCAATGTTATTAAATAAATCTAACATTTCTTCACTAGCAAGTTTAGTTTCATATTTTTCCATAGTTTCATATAAAAACTTTGCCTTTAAACAAATAGTTTCTTCTATTTCTTTTTCTGTCAGAGTTTTTTTCTTTCCAACTATATTCTCATAAAACATAATATTATAACCTTCAGTATTTGCCAAATATGCTATATCATCCCTTGTATTATAGTTTAATAAATATGCTGCTATCATTGTATCAAATTTCGAATTAATACTAATACCAAGTTTTTTTAATACAATAATTGACTTCTTTAAATCATAAGTAACTAAAATATTAGAAAGCATTTCCTTTTTACTTATTATATCTTCTTTTGTAAGATAATAGGAATTAACTCCATCATATATACTGGCACCAATAATATTAGCTTTATGATAGTTTTCATTATCAACTTCTAGATAAAATGAAAATCCATTATTTTGTGTATTTAAATTGCTGTCTTTTTTATATTCAATCTTTTCTTCAGTCTTCTTTTGTATCTTCTTTATAAAAGAATAAAATTCTAGTTCATCATATAATGCATATAATTTTTCTTCATCACTTGTACCTATTTTTAAATCTTCAAAAGATAAACCTAAATCTATATCTTTATAAATAGTAGCTAACTTCTTTGAAAAGAAAGCATTTTCTCTATCATTAATAAGTTTTTCTTTTAATTTACCTGGTATAGAATCAATATTTTCATAGATACCTTCCAAACTTTGATACTTTTGAAGTAAAGATAATGCTGTTTTTTCTCCTATTCCAGAAACACCTGGAATATTATCACTTTTATCTCCTTCTAAAGCTTTTAAATCTATTATTTTAATTGGATCTATGCCATAAACTTCTTTAAAAGTTTTTTCATTCATAAGAATATAGTCTTTTTGTTTTAAAAGTTTAACATTTACATCATTAGAAATAAGTTGTAATAAATCTTTATCGCTACTTATTATAGTAGCGTCATATAGTTTATCTTCATCTGCCATCTTAGCAAAAGTTCCAATAATATCATCAGCCTCATAATTATCAAACTCTATATGTTTAATTCCTAAATATTCAAGTATTTTCTTTGCCACAGGAAATTGTTCTAATAAATCTGCGGGTGTTTCTATTCTTCCAACTTTATAATTCTTATATAATTCATGTCTAAAATTTTTACCTTTATCAAAAGCAACAACAATGTATTCAGGTTTCTCTTCATTTAAGATTTTATTTATCATACTTACAAAGCCAAAAAGAGCATTTGTAGGAAATCCATTTGAATTTTTCATCATTCTTCCAGAATATGCAGTTGCATAATAACTTCTAAAAAGCAGATTATTTCCATCTATTAATATAGCTCTTTTCATAATACATTTCACCTAATATAGTATAACATAGACACAAAGTAATATAAAGGATAAATAAAAAGCAGTGTTTATTAATCTGCTTTCTTTTTAAATTTTCTTATTAATTCTCTTTTTTCTTCAACATATATTTTCATTGCAGTAGAACCACCAACTAATACACATGTAGAATCTTTTAATAAGATAATAAGATTCTTACCTATTTTTGAAACAATAATAATCTCTGTTTCTATATCAAACCCCAAAACTGAGAATCTGCTCTTTTCTTCATCCATTAAATCTAACTTAGTAATCATTACTTTATCATTCTCATTACACATACTTAATTGATACATGAATACTCCTTAAAATAAAAAAATACAATTTTACTTTTTACTTAGATTTATCATTTCTAATCTTCTAGTAGCTCCGACTTCTCTTAAACCCGTGTTAACAATTGCTCTACCTAAATTAATTAAGACTTTCTCTTGTTCTTCATGGAAAGGAATGACTCTTTTTATACCTTCTTCTGTAAAAGAAATATTATTTTTTCCATCTATTTTAATTAAATTTTTTAGTTGAAACTCTTTAATTATTTTTTTACCAATTCTTCTTGAATAATGAAATTCATTTAAACCATCTTTTTTAGAAATAGAAATTATTTTTGATTTTTCTAATAGTACATAAATTTTCTCTAAATAAAAATTATCCCAATCTTCCATACAATTTTCTGATAATACTTGTAACATAACTATCACCCTAATTCAATTATAGCATAACTTTAAAATAAAAACGGAAATAATTTAATATTTCCGCCATTTATGATGTTTATACTTAAGTTAATAAGTATAAAATCAGTAAATATTTGTAACTAAATCCCGATTAATGAATTTAATTACATTTTAAGTGTATCACTCATCTTTTTATTTGTCAACATTTTTTTATTTTATTTTTTTCCTTTACACTAAAACAAACTTAACTGAGAACTTTCAGGTAATTCATCAAGTACTTTCATTACTCTTAGTTTATCTATTACAGTTTGTGAAACCTTTCCTCTCATTTGTAAGTCCTCTATACTTACAAATGGTTTCTTATCTCTTTCTTCAACTAATTTTCTTGCTGCAATCTCTCCCATACCTTCTAAAGTATTAAATGGCGGGATTAAACCGGTTTTGTCTTTATTTATTTTAAACATTACTGCATCACTTTCAGTAAGAGATATATTTTCAAAATGAAATCCCCTACATGTCATTTCTAATGCTGTTCTTAATGTATTTAAAATATCTGTTTCTTTATTTGATATAGTGAATTCTTTCTGCATTAGTTCTAACATCTTGTCTTTTATAGCTTTCTTACCTCTAATCATCACATCTATATCAAAAGCATCTTTTCTAATTGATAAAAATACTTTGTAATAGTTTAAAGGATGATAAACTTTAAACCAAGATACACGTATAGCCATAATTACATAAGCTGTAGCATGTGCTTTAGGAAATATATACTCTATTGTTTCACAATGATTTATAAACCAATCTGGAAAAACATCTTTAAATTTTAAAAGTTCTTTGTGCAAAGGTAACCATCTTTCATCTTTCATCTTTGCTTGTTGAGATCTATAAGATTTTCTAATATATTCAGTTATTTTAAATGCTATAGCTTTATCCATGCCATATTTTGTAAGCGTTGAAATTGATTCTTCTCTATATCCTATTATTTCATTAAATTTAGCCTTTCCACTTGATAAAAGTTCTCTACCATTTCCAGCCCATATTCCAGTACCATGTGCTAATCCACAAGTTTTAACTATTTCTTCAAAAGTTTTTGGTTTTATTTCTTCTAACATTTTTATAACAAAATTTGTTCCAAATTCTGGTGTTCCTAAAGTACCAGTTGGACACATAATATCTTCTTCAGTAACTCCTAATACATCAGGAGAACTGAAAAGTGAGATAACCTTTTCATCCGTCATTGGTATTTCATCTACTTTTATATTTATATCATCTAATAAATATTTAAGCATAGTGGGATCATCATGACCTAAAATATCAAGTTTTAATACATTGTCTTCAATATCGTGATATTCAAAATGTGTTGTATACCATTGTGAATCTGTATTTTCTGCTGGATATTGGTAAGGAGTAAAATCTGTTACTTCTTTATAATCAGGAATTACAACAATTCCTCCTGGATGTTGACCTGAAGTTCTTTTTACCCCTGTTATACCTTGAGCAAGTCTCTCTACTTCTGCACTTCTAAGAGTGAAACCTTTTTCTTCTGCATAGCCTTTTACAAAACCATAAGCTGTTTTCTCTGCTATAGTAGATACAGTTCCCGCTCTAAATACATTTTGCTCTCCCAATATTACTTTTGTATAATCGTGAATTTTAGATTGAATTTCACTTGAAAAGTTTAAATCAATATCAGGTATCTTGTCAGCATTAACACCTAAGAAAGATGAGAAAGGTATATTTTGACCTTCTCTTAAAAATATACTTCCACATTCACATTCTTTATTAGGTAAATCAAATCCACTTCCATAGGTATCAGATAACATTTTTCCATCTATTTCAAATATACTTTTTTTACAAATTGGACATAAATAATGTGCAGGAAGAGGATTAACTTCAGTTATATTGCAGAAAGTCGCCACTAAACTAGAGCCTACACTACCACGACTTCCTACTATATAACCATCAGTAACACTTTTTTCCACTAGCATTTTACTTATTAAATATATAACATCAAATCCACCATTTATTATACCTGTTAATTCTTTTTCTAGAATTTCTTTTATTATTTCAGGTAATTCTTCACCATAGAGTCTCTTTGCATTTGCATATACTATTTCTTTTAATCTTTCAGCAGAATTATCCATTTTTGGAGAGAATAAACCTTTTTTTATTACTTCTACTTCTTCTATATCTTTTACTACTTTATTTGTATTAGTAACTACTATCTCATAAGATTTCTCTTTACCTAGAAATTCAAAGTCATTTAGCATTTCTTCTGTAGTTCTTAAAAATGCATTAGGTATGGTTTTAATGTTAGGTCTATTTAAATTATGAAAACCACCACCTGGTTGTTTTTGCATCACTAATATTTCTCTATATATATTATCATCTGGATCAAGAGTATGAACATCCCCTGTAGCACATACCATTTTATTTATTGAATCTGCACAATTAACAATCTTTTTTATATTTTCTTGTAAGTCAATAATACTAGCAAATTCTCCATTTTCTATTAAATGCATAAGTATACTTGGAGCATTAACTTCAATAAAATCATAAAACATCATTAGATTTATTAAATCTTCTTCACTTTTAGTTTTGGCTGCTTCAAATATTTCTCCTGAAGCACATCCACTTCCTAAAATTAATCCTTCTCTTAATTTACTTAATTCACTTTTTAATATTCTAGGAGTCTTATAAAAATATTTTGTGTTTGCATAACTAATAATTTTAAATAAGTTTTTAAGACCAATATTATTTTTAGCATATGCAGTAATATGAAAAGGTCGGCTTGTTTTTAAAATATGCTCTATATTTATAAGATTATTTAAATCACTGACTACTTTATAATTATTACCTATTTCTTCAATCATTTTATGAAATATTAAAGCAGTTGCTTCAGCATCATATACTGCTCTATGATGTCCTTCTTCATCAAAATCTATTGAATATTTTTTAACAAGATTACTTAAACTGTGACTTCTTGAATCCGGATCTATTGCTCTACTTAATTCTAAAGTATCAATAACTGTAGTATTAAATTCTCCTAAATTATATTTTTGAAATGCACTTTTAATAAAGGAAATATCAAACTTAGCATTATGGGCAACCATTGGAGTATCTTTACACCAATCTATAAATCTTTTTATAACAGTTTCTTCATCATCCTTATCTTTTAGCATCTTATCTGTTATTTTTGTTATATTAATAATTACATCTCTTAATTTAACACCCGGATTTATGAGTTCACTAAACTTATCTATTATTTTACCTTTTTTAATCTTAACTGCTCCTATTTCAATAATAGAGTCTCCATTAAATGCATTAAGACCTGTTGTTTCAGTATCAAATACAATAAACTCACCATCCAAAGGTTCATCTGTTTCTTTGGTAATAATATTTACCTCATCATTTATAACATAGATTTCTGCTCCAAACAGTACTTTTATATCTCCTTTATTTTTATTTAAATTTGGAAATGATTGAAGAGTATTTTTATCTGTTATTCCTACCGCAGTATGACCTAATGAATTTAATTTCTTTAATAATTTTTTAGGTTCTATTAATCCATCCATTTGGCTCATGACTGTATGTACATGAAGTTCAACCCTTTTCTCTTTGGCATCATCTATTCTTCTTTGAGTTTTCTTATCCATCCTTTCAATATCCCTAATATTGAAAGAATAGTCATTTAAACGAATATCGTGTTTAATATAACCACGAAACTTATACCATTCTCCTACACTTAAAGCATTAGAAAGCATATCAATTTCACTCTTACTTGAAGAAAATATTTTAGCAACTATACTATCAGAATAATCACTTATCTTTAATGTAAATATAGTAAATTTACTATTAGTCTCTTTTATATCTAAATTAAAAATAAAAGCTTCAAATATAACATTATTTTCTTCAGTGATTACATTTTTAATTTTACTAACTTCTCCTTTTATAGGACTTCCTTTAATTAAAGATGTTGCATTTTTCCTTTCTTTTTTTACTTCATCTTTTTTTTCTATTAACTTCTTTACTTCATTTCTCGCTTCTTCATTTATAAATGTTTCTATTTCAGCATTGAATCCAATATCGTTTAAAAATTCCTTAATACTTGGTATTAACTCACTCATCTTATTTAATTGTATTTTATTTAGGGTTTCGACCTTAATTATATTGTCTTCAAATACTATATTATTATTTTTTATACCTTCAAGCATTGGACATTTACTGGTTAATTTATCAAAATAATAATAAAAATAATCAGGTAACAATTCATTACCAATTTCATACTTAAACTTAAAGTAAATCTTATCAATCTTTTTAAAATCTTTACATTTATCACACAATATCTTAAATGTTTCTATATCTATTAAATTTAAAAAAGAAATATGAATAATCCAAGTTTTCTTTTTAGTATTTACTTCTACCTTGTCTATTTTTGCATCTTTAAAATATTCAAAGTATGCTTCATCAAAATTTATCTCATTAAAAAAACGCAATAACTTGTTATCCATAACTACCTCACTATTTTATTATACAAATATGATAAGAGTTATGCAATAAAATATTACGTTTTAAGTAAAATTAACTATCTATACTTTACAAATTTTTCCACTTATAATTCTTCTTAAAGCTGTTCCTAAACTTCTTCCTACATCTAATGCTGCATTTATTATTCTAACTATTGAGTTTATTAATGTCCCAGAAATTGCGCCTCCAATTACTGAAAGCAGTTCTTCTTTTTTTAACGGCATTTTAATGGTCTTATGTAACCATCAATAACTCCTATTATAAATACTATTGCTCCAGCTAGTACTGACACTAATCCCCAGCTAATTGCACCACCATTTACCTGTAGTAATTCTTCTGTTGTTAACATAATTCTCCTTTCTGATAAAATCTATATTTATATTCAAACTCTTTTATAACTTCTTTCTTATGCGAAATATAAATAATAGTCTTATCCTTAAATTTATTAAATATTCCTTTTATAATTTCAATCTCTTCTTCAAAACCAACTTCACTTAAAGCTTCATCAAGTATCAAGTAATTGCCTTTTTTTAATAATGCTCTGGCTAATATAATTTTCTGTCTTTCTCCACCACTTAGATTAAATCCATTCTCTTCAATATAAAACATGTTCCTAAATTTTTTATTATCTCTAATCTTATCAACTTTACTTAATTTTAATATTTCTTCATACTCATTAATAGTGATATCTCTATTTAATAAAACATTGTTTTCTAAAGTATCTGCGAATAATATTTCATTTTGTGATACATAAATAAATGTATTTTTTATTAATTCATTTTTTATATCTTTTAAATTCAAGTCATTAATATATATTTCTCCTTTGTAGCTATCTATGTATTTTAATAATATTTTTGCAAGTGTACTTTTACCGGATCCACTTTTACCATAAATAAGTATTTTACTAGTCCTTTCTATATTTAAATTTATATTTTGAAATATATAGTCCATATCATTATAAGAATAACTTAAATTTTTTATTTTTATATCTCCATCAAGATTGTTATTATCTATATTATTTCTTTCTTCCTCTCTTATCATGAGTAAGTCATTTATTCTATCATATGAAGTTTTTACATATCTCAAATTTGGTTCTAAATCTAGAAGTTGTTTAATTGGCTCTAGTAAGAATAATAAAAGTGTATTATATACAACCAGATCTCCTAAAGAAAATAATTTATGATGAGCAAAATAAGTACCTAAACTTAAAATAATAAGTATTCCTAAATCAAACATTATATTCTTTGTGAGTGTCTGATTTATTAATGATTTTTCAAAACTTTTTATTTTATTTATGAGTCCAATAAATTTAATATTTAACTTATCTACAATAGTATTTATTAAATTTAAGTTCTTTATAGTCTCATATCCCTCTAGAGATTCAACAAGTTCTTTGCTATACATTCCTTCTTGTGTCTGAATGTGATATATTTTAGTCTTATATATTTTTGAATATAGAAATACAATAACAGTGTATAAAAGTATTATGATTGCTGTTATAATGAATAAATTCTTATTTATTATAAATAAGGCAACCATACTTATTAATATTAAGAAAATATCCACAAATAAGTTTAAAAACAATTGTGACAATATACTCTTAAAATTGTTTAATTCATTTATTCTACTAACTACTTCTCCAGTTGGCTTTGTTTTAAAGAATTGATATGGGAGGTTCATAATATGTCTTATTACATTATTAGTTAAAGTAACATTAATAAAATTATTAATTTTAATTAACAATTTACTTCTAAAATAATCAAACATATTTTTAAGGAATATAATTACTGAAAAAAGAAAAGTTGCAATTAATAAAAATGAAGTGGAATAATTAACTAAGATGTAATCTATAATAATCTTAAAATAATAATTATTAATTAAAGTGAGTAAAATAACTACAAATGACAATATTATTATTCTAATTATAATTTCTTTTTTAGTTAATATGTATTTATAAAGATAATTCCATAAACTAATTCTATGTTTAATATTGGGAATTATACTAATGGGGTAAAAGATTAGTAAAGTACTTAAAAATATTTTATTAAACTCATCAAACGAAATTTTTTTCATTCCATAAGCAGGATCCATAATTTTAAAATATTTTCTTTTTAAATTAACTTCATAAATTACTATGTAATGTAGAATATTGTTTATTTGAACATGCGCAATAACAGGTAGTTGTTCATTTAAAATTTCATCTGATGTTTTCTTTATTCCATATCCGTCAAAACCAATTTTTTTCATTCCTTCAAGCATGTGGTAAGCACTTGTTCCATTTTCATTAGTTTTTATAAGATATGAAAGCTCTTCTCTAGCAATATTTCCATTATAATATCTTATTATAGAAAGTAAGCACGCAACTGCACAATCCTTATATCCATTTTGCCTTATTACAACTTTCTTATTCATTTTTCACCTCCTATTATACTTATAAGGCAAAATTAAAAGAAACTCTTTTATAAATAAAAAAATTACAAATTTTTGTAATTTTTCTAATTTCTAAAAAACTTTTTAATTAATCTTTTATTATTTTTTTTGTATGCATATAATGGTTCTGATTTTTCCTGTAAAAAGAATAATATTGGCTGACTGAATATCCTTGAAAAAAATCTTATTATACCCTTTGTTTCCTTTCTAAGCCTTCCATAATAGTCTTCCAATGTTTCATTTCTAAAGTGTAGTATTTTCTCCAAATTATCACTATCTAAAAAATATCCACAATGGAAATTATAATCTGCAAATGCTAATACACTTAAATATCTAATATTCAAACCATAAATTTTAAACATATTTCTAAGAAGAGATTTATATGTAGTTCTACATTTAATACCTCCACTTAAATTAAATGTTCTTTTATTTAATTCTTCTATATGCTCTATTGCATTTACAAATGCTCTTGCAGCATCTATAGATGATAGAATCTCTATTTTAGTTTCTAATGGCATATGAAACATTAATGGATCAATATCAGGCTTACCCATAATTGCAGTCAATCTAAATATTGAATAATTTATATCAGCCTCTTCTATCATTTTTTCACATTCTATTTTCAGTAATGCATAATAATCTTCTGCAGGATTTAATTCATCTGTTACTTTAATATATGGATTTTCTATTCTATCTCCATAAACTGCTACAGAAGATGCAAAAAGTAAAAATCCTTTATCACTCTGTTTTATTGCACTTACTACATTCCTAGTTCCTTCAAAGTTCACACTATAAGCAAGTTCAGGCTTTTTATCTGCCAAAGGTGGAATAATAGCTGCTAGATGAATAACGATATCAAAGTCTTTTACTACATTATTCACTAATTTACGATCAGTTATACTTCCATAAATAATATTTATTTTATCTTTAAATTTTCTTAATTTATTTCTTACTTTTTTATCATCAACATCAAAGACTGTTAAATCATATTTATTTTTATCAATTAATTGTTTTAGAACCTGATATCCAACATTGCCACTTGCACCTGTCAATAAAATCTTTTTCATAATCCTCCTTTCTAATCTTTTGTTTCAAAATAATTTCCACTATCTAAATATAATATACCCTGATGTCCTTCTAATTGTTTAGATATTTTAATATATTTATTTAAAATTTTAAGTTTATTAAGTGTAATATATACTTCATTTCCATCTATCATATACATTAAAAATCTTTCATTATCATAACTACTTGGAGTATATTCAATTTCACTTATTTTAGCTATAATATCAATATTTAACTCTTTCATCTTTCCATTCAATTTCTTTGACACTTCATCTGGAACATAATTTATTAAAACAGGGATACCATTCATAACTTTATTTAAATTCAAAGTTGTTTCATCTTCTAATACATAAGAGTTATTTGTTCTCATTTGATATAGTATTTTAAATTCTGTTACATTAATTTCAACAACAAATCCAATTTTCTTTTTTACTTCAACATCCTTAACTAAATTCAATTTTTTAATTCTTTTTTTTATTGAACTTTTAAGCGTCTTAAGAAAAGATGGATAATTTTCTATTTTAGCTGTTTCAATTATTTCTATATCACTGAAATAATTATTATTTAGAATAATTATATTTTTAATAGGTCTGTTGATTAAGTAAATTGCAAATGAAAAGACTAAATAAATAAAAAGAAAAAAAATAATAAATTTTAAAAAATTAAATTTTTTTCTTTTTATTTTTTTTGTTTCCTGCATAAAATTCACCTTATTTTTCTTTTATCATATTTTTTAATTCTTTATATATAATTGTTGCTGATAATGGTTTATTAATACCTTTTAATCTATTAATTATATCTAAATTGTTTTTTTTATCATCAAGTATATTTTTTATTTCGTTTTTTAATAAATCTTTATTTAAATCTTCTTGAATAATTAATGTGCTTACTTTTTGGTTTGCTAAGTCAAGTGCATTATAATATTGGTGATTATTTGAAACATAAGGACTTGGAATTAATATTGAAGGTATATTAGTTGCAAGAATTTCACTAATAGTTGAAGCTCCTGCTCGTGATATTATTAAATCTGCGCTCTTCATAATACTTGGTAAATTTTCAAAATAATCTGTTATTTTAGTACTTTTAGGTACTATTAAATTATTCATTATTAAATCATAATTCATTTTACCACTTATAAATAGTATTTCTTTATCTTTTTCTTCAAATGTTCTTAAAAAATCAAAAAGTTTTTCATTTATACCGCTACTTCCCATACTCCCCATAACAATTATTATAAGTTTCTTATTTTTACTAAAACCATATTCAATTTTATCTGCCTTCTTCATGTTCTGTGCCTCTTCAAGTCTAGGATTTCCTGAATAAATAACTTTGTTTTCATTAAAATATTTTTTAGTATCTTCAAATGAAACAAATACTTTAGAAACAAATCTTCCTAAAAATATATTAGTTCTTCCAGGTTTAACATTCTGTTCATGTAAGGCACATTTTATCTTTAATTTTCTAGCTGCCATGACAACCGGTAAAGTAACATATCCTCCAAATGCAAGTACAATATCAGGTTTAAATTCTTTCATAATTTTTAAACATTCATTATATGATTTCCATATATGACTTATATTCTTTATATTATTTATAATATTCTTTTTTATTCCATAAATCTCAATTGCTTTATATGGAATTCCTTTAGACGGAACAAGATCACTTTCCATTCTATCTTTAGTTCCAATATATAAATATTTGTTATTTTTTTCTTTTTTTAATTCATTAATAATTGAAAGAGCCGGATATATATGTCCTCCAGTACCACCTGCAGTTATTATTACTTTCATTTTTAATCCTCCTAGATATATTATACAACAAAAAAAAATATTTTAATACATAGAAGAAGTTCTTTACATAAATCAAATCTTTATTTTAATATCTTTTAAAAATTTTTTGCTTTTAATATATAAACCTGTAAAATGATCATAATACTTAGTTAAGAAATCATCTATTTCATGTACTACCTTTTCACTTATTTCAAGTTTACTTATTTTACTTATATCAACATAATAGTACATTCTAATCATCTTTAAAACTTTTTCATCAAGAATAGCCTCTTTATCTCTGCATTTTGAACATACATAGCCACCTTTGTAAAAAGAAATAGTCACTATACTTTTACTTCCACATGTAACACAGGAATCTGTATTAAAATTAACTCCTAAGTAATCTAAATATTTTAATTCTATAATATTAGTTATGATTAAGGGATTAAATCCTTCTTCAATTTTAAAAAGGGCATTTAAAAATAAATCGTAAAGAGTTAACTCTTCACTTTGTTTATATACATTTTTAGTTAATTCACTTAAATAAGTCATATAGCCAATTTTTATTATATCTTTTTTTATATTATTAAAATAATTAATTACATCTGCTCCGATAAGAGTTGAAAGTTTCCCATCAGAATAATATAAGTGAAATGTTGCATAAGTAAAGTTCTCACTTATATTCCTCAATTTACTTTTAATTCCTTTACATCCTTTAGAAATTACTCCAATAACTCCATATTCTTTAGTAAAAAGATTTAAAATCTTACTATTTTCTTTATATGAAATATTACTTAAAATAAAACCCTCTACACTAACTATCTTCATAATTTCTATAACGCTAATCTATTTTTTCGTTTCCTTTCTTGTATTTTAAGTAATACTTTATTTTGCCAGTTCTGGCAAATTTCTTCCAAGCATTAAACTTATTCATTAAATTCACCTCTGTAATTATATTGAGATGAATTTAATTTTATTATTCAATATTTTCCTTAAATCCTAATTCTTTTAATAACTTTTCCTTATCTCTCCACTTTTTTAACACTCTTACATAAAGTTCTAAAAATATCTGTTTCCCAAGTAATTTCTCGATATCATTTCTAGCATCTATTCCAATCTTTTTAATTTTAAGACCATTTTTACCTAGAATAATTTTTCTAATAGAATCTCTATCCACTACTATATCAATATTTATATTAATGATATGATTTTCTTCCTTATAATTTGTTAATATACATGTAACTGAATGAGGTATTTCATCCATTGTCTGTTCAAACACTTTTTCTCTTACCATTTCACAAATTCTAAAATTAGTGGTTAAAGATGTTTTTTCGTTCTCTAAAAAATACTTTACATTATCTGTTAAATAGTTTTTAATTACCTTTATTAATCTATCTACATTATCATTTTTAATAGCTGAAACAGGTACTATTTCAGAAAATTCATATAAATCTTTATATTCATCTATCTTTTTAAGA
>CAZMCS010000007.1:0-20951 GCA_964565085.1 uncultured Muribaculaceae bacterium
ACTTCTTCAAGTTCAAATATTGTAACTCCACCAGTTTGAAGAGCTCTGTCTATTTTCATTTCTGTTCCATTGTTAAATACAATAAAAATAGATTTTAAATATGGTAAATAATATTTATATAATTCATCTTCATAAATATAAAGAATTGATTCATCATACTCATCTTCAGTTCTATCTTCTACCTTAAAATCATTATCTGAACAGTTAAATTCTGTACCATAACTTTTTATATAGATTTTTCTAGAATTTTCTTTTGTCTTACAGTTAAATATCCTATATCCAAATCCTTGATATATTACATTATCTCCTTTAATAATCCTTTGAGGTATCATAGAAGTCTTATTATAAAATTTAAAACAGAAAAAGTCAAAAACTATTAATAAAATAAATATTTCAATAAGTAATATAATTACATTTAATAATGTATTTCTTTTTATAACATTTGCATATGTTGTCTTTATTATATTAAAACTCTCTGCATCATCTTTATCTATATGTATCGCAGATGTATAATTTTCAGCAATCTTTACATTTATGTGATCCATTTCTTTATTTGAAATAATTGCTTTAACTATCTCATTATTTTTAAAATTATTTTTTTTAGCTTCATTTAAATTTAAATGTATATGTCTTGTTGCAATAATAACACATTCATCAACATATATTTCTTTTTTTGGACCAATAATTGTAATTCCAGGAGTCATTGCCAAGTCTCCGCTATTTCTTTTAGGAGGTCTTAATCCCAAATATTTAGCATCACTCTTACTAATTTCAACTTGAGTATAATTTCTAAGAGGACCAACAACTCTAACATTCTCTATAACTGCTTTATCTGTTTTTATTGAAACTGTAGATGTACTTGCAAATTCTCCATGTTGACTAAGTTTATTCTTTTCAGACAATTTAAATCCTTTACCAAATAAAATATTTAGTAACTCTTGAGTTAAATGTACATGTCTATTACTTACTTCAACCTTTACTTTCATATCTTTCCTCTTTTAAGTTTATTATATAATATTTTTTCATTTTTTAAAAGTAAAAGAATATAATAAAATAAAGGATGTGAGTCTATGAATGGAAGTTATTATCAAAATCCAATGTTTAACAGTGATTTAAATAGTGTAAGACCTGCAGACACATTTATTGGTTCTTCAAATAATACCTTACCTATGGAACAAAGTTATATTGAAAATATATTAAGACTAAATAAAGGAAAAAAAGCAACAGTTTATGTATCTTTCTCTGATTCCGTTGAATGGAGAGATAAAAAATTTACAGGGATAATAGAAGAAGCAGGTAGAGATCACCTAGTATTAAGTGATCCCAATACTGGCAAATGGTATTTAATTTTAATGATTTATCTAGATTATGTGGAATTTGATGAAAAAATAAAATATGGACTATAAAAGTCCTTTTATTTTTGCTATAATACTCTTAAGGATGTGATAATATGTTAGAAGTGGGTCACATACTACTTATAGTATCTTTAATCGTTTTTATTATAAGCTTAATTATAATATTTTTATTATTTAGATATCAAATTATTAAAAATTTATCATATAAGATAAACGAAGCTGACAATTTATTTGAAAAAAACATTAAATTAAAATATGAATTAGTTATAAGATCAATAAATAATATTGAAAGAAAATTAAAACTATCAAGTAAAAAGTTTGATGAAATAAAAAAAATAAATATTGAAAAATTAAATAATATTGAAATAGATAGAGTTCTAACAGATTGTAATACTGAAATATTACAGATTCAAAGTGATTATCCGAAACTATCAGGTATGAAAAGTTTTAATGAAATTATAGAAGATTTAAAAAGTATAGAAATTCACTTAATATCTCTTAGAACTTTCTATAATAAAAATGTAGCTGAATATAATCATTTATTAAAAACTTTTCCAATAAATATAATTTCAAAATTTAAAAAACTTAAATTTAAATTCTTTTACGAAGGAAAAGAAATGAATGAAAATAAAAATGATATAATGTAATTCATGTCTTTTTATTTATAAAAAACATGATTACCAATTACTTTTAATTTATCATTACAAAATAAATCAATACTTTTAGGAAGAATAATCCACTCTGCTTTTTCCATAACTCTTTTTTGTAAAGATTCTGGAGTATCATTTGATTTTAAATGCACTTCCTTTTGAAGAATAATTGGACCTCCATCAATTACTTCTGTTACAAAGTGAGTAGTTGCTCCAGTTACTTTTACTCCTCTTTCAAGTGCAGTTTCATGTACTTTTAACCCATACATTCCTTTTCCACAGAAAGAAGGTAACAGTGAAGGATGAATATTAATTATTCTGTTCTTATATTCTTTTATTAATTCTATTCCAATAATATTTAAAAATCCCGCTAAAACAATTAAATCTATTCTATATAACTTCATATACTTTATTAATTCTTTTGTATACTCTTCTATACTTAAATTATCCTTTAAAATAACAATTGAATCTATATTATTTAACTTCGCTCTTTCAAGTGCATAAACTCCCTCTTTACTTGATATAACTATTCTTATTATTCCATTAGTAATAATACCATTTTTAATAGCATCAATAATTGCCTGTAAATTTGTTCCACCTCCAGAAACTAATACTGCAATATTTTTCATTTTTTACTCCTTATTTTTTTTATTACTTCAACATAATCATCAAAACTAATTTGATAACATTCATAATAATCTTGAAGAGTTTCATAAAAATTAGTAAATAAAATAATAAGACTTTCATATTCATTTCTGTTAGTGTTCATTCTTATGGAACATTCAGTATATTCTTCTTTTCCTTCATCATAAAAAGTCAAAGTATAACCATTTAAATTTTCAACTATTTCGAAATAATCTCTCTTACCATCACGACATGTCCAGTCTTTTAATTCAAAAGATTTATAATTAATTGTTTTAGTTTCGTCATTATATAAAAGTGGTTTTATTCTATTATTTATATGATTTAAATCTTCATCATTAAAAAGATTCTTATCGTGTTTAAAGAGTTTATTTGTTCTTAAATTATTAAATAATTCTTTAAACACACAAAATAATATTAAATCATTTCTTTCTATTTCAAAAGTAACTATTTTCTTATTTGAATTTAATGACCAATATAAATCCAAGTTATCCATGTAATATATTTCAAATGATTCATTTGTCTTTAAATCAGTTATTTTAAATACATTTTTAGGTACATCTCTATTATCTATTTTATAAGTATCAATTTTTAACATAATGAATCTCCTAATAAAATTATAACTCAAAATTTATTTCTTTTATACCATTTAGTTTTAAGAATTCATTAGTCCTTGAAAATGGCTTACTTCCAAAAAAACCATTATGTGCTGCAAAAGGAGATGGATGTGTACTTTCTATTACTAAATGTCTTTTGTTTGTAATGTATACTTTTTTACTTCTTGCAAAATTTCCCCAGAGTATAAAAACTAAAGGCTCTTTTTTATTATTCAATATTTTTAAAATATAGTCTGTAAGATTCTGCCATCCTAAATTTTTATGAGATAGTGCTTGACCTTTTTTAACAGATAAAATACTGTTTAAAAGTAACACGCCTTCTTTAGACCATTTAGTTAAATCTCCATAAGTTGACATTTCTATTCCTAAATCGTTTTTTAATTCTTTGAAAATGTTTCGAAGACTTGGAGGAAGAGCTACACCACGTTGAACAGAAAATGAAAGTCCATGTGCCTCACCCACATTGAAATATGGATCTTGTCCTATTATGACAGCCTTTACTTTGTTGTAAGGAGTTTGCTTTAAAGCATTAAAAATATTATCAAATTCTGGATAACAAATATTCTTATTATACTCTTTTTTTACTTCATTCATAAAATTTTTAAAGCCTTCGCTTTCCCAAACATTTTTTAATATTATATCCCAATCGTTTCCTATCATTTACTTCTCTCCTAAATAATTTTGTTATAACTATAATATTTATAATAATTAATGCAAGCATTATTAAATCTATTGATTCCCATATTTTATACGCATTTAAATAAATGCCACTCATAGTAAATAATATCACAAATATTTTAAAAAATAAAATTATTCTTTTATCTTTACTTATATATTCTAAATTACTGTATCCAATATAAAATCCACTTATAATAGTTGTTATTGCAAGTAAAGTCACAAGTATTATAAGAATAAAATTACCTATATTTCCATAATGAAATAAGAATACTTGATTTATTAACTCATTATAGTTAGTAAATACAGAGTTATTATAATAATTAAATATTAATATTAGAATAGATATTAAAAGACATATTACAAATGTAATAAAATAAGTTCCAAAAACTTGAGTGCTAGCAGAGACTTCATGCTCACATTCATCTACAGAGGCTGCTATAGAGGTTGTTCCAATTAATAATTCATTTAAAAATATACTTCTTTTTATTCCAATAAGACTTCCAATTAAAATACCTTTTACATTAAATGCATCTTTTATCATAGAATATAAAATCTCATTTATTATACTACTGTTTTTAAATATTGTAATTATTGAAACTATGATTAAAAAAAGACACATGAATGGAACTATCTTATTAAGTAAATTTAATAATTCCTTTATTGAAAAAAACACAGTAAATATTAATAATACTAAGAATCCTAAACTTATTAAATGAATATTAATATTTGTATTTAATATAATCAATGAAGTTACTGTATTAGTTTGAATCATTTGAAAAAAAAATGAGTAGCAACATATTAAAAGTCCGGTAGAAATGATGGCTATTAAATTATTTTTTAAGCCATATTTTATGTAAAAGTATGGCCCTCCTACATAAGAATTATCAAATTTCTTTTTATATCTGCTTCCAAGAAGACTTTCATAATAAACAATAGATGAAGTTAGAAATGAAAAAATAAATATCCATAAAACACTTCCTGGTCCACCAACTGTTATTGCAACTGCAGTTCCAATAACAGAACCAACTCCTACTTTAGTTCCAAGAGTAAGAAATAATCCATTTTTACTTTTAATCAAAGAACTAAAAAGAAGTTTTAAGTTATAATTTTTAAAATTAATAAATTTATTAATTTTAAAACTTAATATTAAAATAAAGAGTATTATAAAAAACCAAATTAAATTTAACATAATAAATTATATTAAAAAAATTTAGTTTTATTATTTACTTATGATAACTCTCATTATTAATAATTTTAAATGCTCTATAAATTTGTTCTAAAAGCATTCCTCTAAATAATCCATGAGGAAATGTAAGTTCACTAAAAGAAATAATCTCATTACTTCTTTTCAATACAATATCACTTAATCCAAGAGAACCACCTATAATAAAAGTAATACTAGATTTTCCATTATTAAATAGATTTTCTAAAGTATCCTTAAATTCAATTGAATTTATTTTTTTCCCATTTATATCTAATGAAATAATATAATCATTTTGATTTATATTTTTTATTATTAAATTACTTTCAGATTCAATATTTGAATCTTTCAATTCTATAAATTTTAATTTATGATATTTATTTATTCTTTCTGAATAATCATTTACTAAATCAATTAAATATTTCTCCTTAAGTTTTCCAATACATATAATTTTTATCATTGAACCACCTCTAATATTTCATTTTGCTTAGCGCATTCAATTTCTATATTTATGTTACTCTCATTCAATATTTTTACTACAGTTCCTCTAGCAAGTTCTGGGGTATTATTTTCTTCACTTATATGGGCTAAAATTACTTTTTTAGTATTTGGACCAATAAGTTTAGATAAATAACTTCCACATAAATCATTTGATAAATGTCCAATATTACTTAATATTCTGCGTTGTAAATAATCAGGATATCTTCCCTTCCTAAGCATTTCTGTATCATGATTACTTTCAATAACATATATACTTTTATTTTCAATAAAGATTAAATTTCTCTGATGAATATACCCTGTATCAGTTATATAAACTAAACTTGTACCATTTTGTTCTATAAGAAAACCTTTAGGATCAAGTGCATCATGTGATGTATTTATTACTTTTATAAAAGTATCACTTAAAACCATTTCGTCAGAATAATAATTTAACTTTTCATAAATAATATCTTTAAATAATGAAATGGCAAGTCTTTCACTCATATAAACATTTGGTTTATGCATCTTTAAAAAAGTTTTTAATCCAATAATATGATCATGATGATCGTGGGTTATAAATATATAGTCTATGTTTTCTGGATGAACATTGATACTTTCTAGTTTTTCTTTAAGAATTCTATATGAAAAACCTATATCTATTAAAATTCTTTTATTTTCAAGAGTCAATAGTGTAGCATTTCCCTTAGAACCGCTTCCTAATATTGTAACTTTCATTATTTATACAACAATTCAGGATTTATCCATTGTCCTACAAAAGGTGCTCCATTAATAGAAATACCTAAATGTAAATGTGTTCCAGTACTTCTACCAGTGCTACCCATTGATCCTATTAATTGTTCTTTCACTACTGTATCTCCCTGTTTTACTAAAATTTTAGATAAATGCATATATACTGAATTATATCCATTATTATGATTTATTGCTATATAATTTCCAGCTCCATCTTTTTTTCCATCTTTTTGATAACCTATTTTAGAAACAACTCCATTTTGAATAGAAAATATTGGAGAACCACGCCCGGTACCAGAAATATCTAATCCATCATGGAATTCACGTCTACCAAATATATTGCGCCATCCAAATCTTGAAGTAATAACATATGGTTTTAAAGTAGGCCATGCCCAATAAGTGGAGTCTCCAACATAATTTATGTTTTTTCCTCCCATTACAACTATCTGGTCAATCGCCGGAGATATTTGTTCATTTTTTAATGGTACAGTTGCCATTATTTGACCATTTATTGTTTCAATTTTAAAAGTTGCTTTTGTTAACCCATTTATTCCTTCTTGTTTTATATATTTTCTTCCAACTGTTAAAGAAGTGTCATATTCAATAGTTGTTTCATATTTTATTTTCTGATATTCAACAAGAGTACTATCTACTACAACATTAACTAAAGGACTCATTAAACCTACATTAACTACCTGACCAGGATATAATAAAGCATCCTTACTAACTATTTGAGGACTGTTAATAATTAAAAACTCATCTACACTCATTTTGTTTTTTTCTGCAACTAATTCAACAGTATCTTCTAACTTAGTTGTATAAGTTTCCTGTGTTTCTAATGTTCCAAAAAGCATATATCTACTTAAATCTTTAGCATTAGTGAATATCTGATTTTCAGTAGATATAAGTGTTTTTTTAATTGAAATTTCTTCTCCTAAATATAATCTTTCAATAGTAGTTCCTTCATCAATAATTTCAGGCTGAGTTCCATTTAAATAAGCTTCTAATGTTTCTTCATCCAAAAAAGCCTCAACTGTATTTCTAACTGCAGTATCTAAATCTTCTTTATGTAATAAATAAAATACAATAGGTGTTTCTTTTTTAATAGTTACTTCATATCCCTCAATAGTAAAAGGATCCTTATCCTTTATATATTCATATATTTGTTTCACGCTATTAACTTTTTTATTATATGTGTATACTGGGCTTACATCCAATCCATTAGGAGGATATATTTTATTTACCTTATATTCATCCTTTAATTCTTTTTGTTCCTCATCTATTAAATCATAAAGTTCTTTCTCATCACTTATCATTCCAATCTTCTCGCCTAATAAATAAACCTGATATAACTTTTGAGTATAATTATTTTCTTTATTACTAAAACCTACTAGAAATAATAAAAAACCTAGTAGTAATGTTATTAAAATTCCATTTAATAAACTTTTTTTATTCATTATTTGTATCCTCACTACTTAAATAATTTTTAAATGAACTCATTTGTTTTTCAAATAATAATGTTATAGTTCCAGTAGCTCCACTTCTATGTTTAGCAATTAAGATTTCTGTAGGAGATGTCTCTGACGTTATATTCTCATAATAATCATTACTATAAAGGAAGAGCACTATATCAGCATCCTGTTCAATACTACCACTTTCTCTTAAATCACTAAGTCTAGGTCTTCTATCATCACCTTTTCTTTGTTCTGTACTACGAGAAAGTTGAGCAAGTGCTATTACTGGAACATTTAGTTCCATTGCAAGTTTCTTAATATCACGAGATACTTCACTTACCTCCTGAACTCTATTACCAGCATATTTTGTAGAACTGCTAACCAACTGAAGATAATCTATAATTATTAAATCTAGTCCTTTTTCAGAATTCTTAAGTCTTCTACATTTTCTTCTTATTTCACCTACTGTAATTCCTGCTGAATCATCTATGAAAAAATTAGTATCTGCAAGTTGACTCATTGCTTCACTAAGTTTCTTCCAATCATTATGATTAAGTCTCCCAGTTGCTAAAACATCTCCATCTATTTGACCAACTGAAGCAAACATTCTTTTAACTATTTCTTCAGCACCCATTTCCAAACTGAAAAACGCTACAGAATTTTTACTGTTAATTGCAGCATTAGTTGCAATATTAAGAGCAAAGGCAGATTTACCACTACCTGGACGTCCTGCTATTATAATAACTTGATTCTTATGGAAACCTTTAGTTTTCTTATCTAAATCATAAAAACCACTTGATACTCCAGTTATTCCAGTTTTGTTCTTAGCAAGTTCCTCTATTATCCCTTGAACTTCTGGTAAAATAGATTGTATATTTCTTATTTCTTTTCCGAGTTTATCATTATTAACTGCTAATATCTTTCTTTCAGCAGTCTCAACTATTTCATCAACTTCACTTTTTTCTTCATATGCTTCATTAATTATTTCAGTAGATGTTTCAATCAAATCTCTTAAAACATATTTATCAAATACTATCTTTATATAATATTCCAAATTTGCTACAGTCGCTACTGAATTAATTACTTCTATCAAGTATTCTACTCCACCAATTGTAGATAATTGTTTTTTCTTTTCTAATTCATTTATAACAGTAGTAGAATCTACTGGAACATTTTTAGTATGAAGAGTTTTAACAATATCAAAAATTATCTGATTTGCTTTATTAAAAAACATTTCAGTTGTTAATTCTTCACATACTTTATCAAGTGCACTTTTATTTAAAAATGCACAACCCAAAATATTTATTTCAGCTTCCAATTGTTGTGGTTCTGTTCTAACTGCCATAATTCCTCCTTATTTTTTAATAAGTACTTTTATTATACACAATACACCTTTATATAATTCTATTTCTACATCATGATAACCAAGTGTATTTAATTCATTTTTTATCTTAATTTTTTTCTTATCTATATTAAAACCTTTTTTATTAAGTTCTTCATGTATTACCTTTGAAGATACACTTCCAAACACTTTATCTTTTTCTCCAGTCTTAACTACAAATTCTAGTTTTATTTTCTCAAGTTCCTTCTTAAGTTTATTAGCTTCTTCAATATGACTTTCTTCAATCTTTTCTCTTTTTTTAATTTCACTTTTTAATATTTCCATACCCTTTGAAGTATATGGGACTGCGAGTTTGGATGAAATCAAGTATCTTCCATAACCATCTTTCACTTCTTTAATTTCATCTTTTTTACCTTGAGATTTTACGTCACTTAAAAATATTATCTTCATAAAAACCTCCATAAAATCTTGTAAAATTATTATAACATAATTTATTTTAAATTGAAAATAAAAGGAAATATTTTATTTCCTTTTAACTTAACTTTTCATAATTTACTAATCTTCTCATCATTTTATCACCACATTCTTCAGTAAATTCTTTTGATTTTATTAATGGTATGTTTGAATAGTAACTTAGAAAAACACCATTCACTAATTTAATAAGTGTTTCTTTATTCTTTGTTTTTAAATCTTCTTCACTAATAGCATACATATCTTCTAAGATACACTCAATATCAAATTCTGAAAAAGCTTTATCAATTGTTTTTTCTGTAAAGTTTTCAATAATAATATTTAAAGCTCTTGTACAAAATTCTTCTTCACAAATATAAATATAATATTTATCAATAAATTCAATTACATCAGGATAAATACATTCGCTTTTTATTGCATGATATTTTTGAATCTGATAAGCTTTATCATAATAAAAATCTTCCTCATTTTGTTCTTCAAGCCATCTTATTTCATCAATTATTTCTTCTTTTTCTTTATCAGAATATCCACTGTCTAAAATTGATTTAATTTTATCTAATAAAACTGGACTTTTTATTAAACTTGCTATTTTTTTACCATATTCACTATGTTCAAAAGAACCAATCTCACTTGATAAATCAATTCTTGCATCTAATACTTTTACTGTTTCTTCTAATTCTTTCATTAAACAATTAGTTATACTTTTTTTTACTTCTTCATCTGATATTGTTTTTAATTTTTTTAAACCATTGATTATATCAAATGCTTTCTTTAAAATTTGTGTTTTTATTTTAAAAGCATTTTGTTTACTCATACTTAACTCCACCTCTAATTTAAATATAATACTTTTTAAATTAGAAATCAAATATTATTTCCTTTTTTTCAATATATTTTTTATATCTTTTTCAGATACATTTATTTTTCTTTCATATTCCTGTGCTAATTTCTTACCTAACTCAATAATGTGATCATCAAGAATATTATAATTAACTGGATCTCCCAGAATAATTATATCGTCAGATGATTTTTTTGCAAGTTCCATTAATTTTCTTAAATTAGATGTTTGCTTGTTTCCAACAATTATTATATGTTTTTCTTCTTCCATAAAAAACTACCTTTTTAACTTTCTTGAAAAGTTTTCACCTAATCTTCTTTCAAAAGTTTCTTTTTCTGTAATCAATCGTTCTATTTCATTTTTTATAGCGGTAATTTTGTCTTTTAAAGTAAAACTTTTTTTCAGTGATTTTACTTCTTTAAGATTTTCTTCTTTTATTAATTTTTGTTCTTCTTTTTGTTCTTCTGTTTTTTCAATATTTAAGTCAGTACCTTGTTTCTCTTTACTATTTTTTATGTAATTAATAAAGGTTATCACTTGTAAAGGTAAAGTAATTGCTAATAAAGGCAATATAGCATATAGTAAAGAAGGAACGAAAATATTAATATATCCAAGTACTATTGTGAGCATAAGTAAAACCATTTTAATTTTACCTAACTTTAATACTTTTTTATTTGTTGGATTTTTTTTATAACTAATAATTCCATGGATACCTATCGAAAGTTCCATAATTAATGGTAATATCATAACTATATTCGTAAAACATAATGTAAATAAACCCATTCCACCTAATAATTTATCCATAAAAGGATCTGCTTCTTTTCCATGTTTTGTAGCGGCATTTAATACTCTTGCTAAAAAACCATCTATTAAATCTGTAGAAGCTAAAACTGAAAATGCAATAATTGACCCTATAATATTTCCTGTAAAAAATAAAGCAGGTACTAAAGTTATACCTAAAATCCCTCTTAAATAAGTAACAATATTTGGAATTTGTTTAATTATCTTTGAAAACATATTAACACCTTTAATACATTATTATACACTTTTAAAGATATATTTCAAATTATTTTTTTGGTTTAAATATATTTAATTTTTTTACTATCTTATCTACATTTTCTTTTCCAAAGGCGCTAAATAGTACTCCATTTTTATATATCATAACTAAATATATACTTCCACCAATTATAGCGTTTAATAAAATAACTAATAAATAATATAATCTATTGGTACTTTCATGATTAGTAAATTTATTAAGTAATAGAATTACAAAACTCATTATAATAATTGGAAAAATTAATTTTTTTATTGTATTTATTAATACTTTATAATTAAAGTTTAAGTGTTTTCTTAAATAAATTAGAGATATTGCAAATGAAATTGAATATCCAATTACTGTTGCAGTCATAGCACCATAAAAAGGATGAATACCTAATTTATAAAATAATATTATTAATGGGATATCAAGAAGTGCATTTACTAAAAGTCCTATAATAGTACTTAAATACACTATTTTATATTTACTTAAACTTTGTAAAGCTGAACTTACAACAATGTAAACGCTTGCTATGAATGATGTAAATGCTAAATATTTTAATATTATGGGTCCATATTCACTAATGCCATAAAACACTATATAAAATGGAAGAGACAATATTGAAATACCTACTGCTAAAGGTAGCGCTGCAACTAAAAGTACGCTTATTGCCTGATTAAATTTATTATTTACAGCAGTCATATCTTTTTTTACAAAACTTCCAACCATATGTGGTATTAAACTTATGCTAAGACCCATAGCAACCGCATTAATAATCATACATATCTTTATTCCCCATGTTGCTATAATGCTTGAAATGGTTTCACTTTGAAGAGTAGTATATCCAATATATTTTAATCCTCTGATAATTAAAGATAAATCAGTAATATTATATATATCAAAAGCCATTGAAATAATAATTAATGGTAATGCATAACTTATTATTTTCTTTACTATACTTTTAGTAGCGATATTATCTTTATAATTATTTTTAGGATAGTTAAACATTTTCTTATTTTTATTGATTTTATATTTTAAATATAGATATGCTGCTAAACCTCCAATGAACGCCCCAAGTAAAGCAACAGCAACTCCAACACTTACTTTTGACTTAAACATTACTATTGCTATATATGAACCTAAAAGTACTATAATTATTCTTACTATTTGTTCTATAACTTGACTTATTGAAGTTGGAGAAATAAACTTATGTCCCTGTAAATATCCTTTTGTAACTGATAGAAAAGGAATTATTAACAAACATAAAGATACACTTCTAATAACAAAACCTATTTCTGAAATAGTGTTTCCGCCACTAGCATCTCCGATTATTAAATATGCAATTTCAGGTGCAAATACAAATAACAAGAAAAATGCCATCATAGAAATTACAAGTATTATATTTCTACCAATCTTATAAGATCTTTCCTTTGCTTCATACATTTCAAGTGTATTATATTCACTAATTATTTTACTCATTGCTATTGGTATTCCTGCTGTGGATATATTTAAAAATAAATTATAAATATTATATGCATATGAATAAAGTGATCCGCCCTGTTCTCCTATTATTGAATAAAAAGGTATAACATATAAAGCACCTAATAATTTTGTAATAATAATTGCCACTGAAGCAATTATAGTTCCTTCAACAAATGTATTTTTTTTCATAAAACTCCTTATTCATCATCATATAGAATCATTGCTGAAAAACAAAATACTTGCTCATCTGCAAAAACTGCAACACAAGTTCTAAATTGTATTTCTATTATATCACTTTTTAATGTACTTAAAAATGCATTTATAGAACTTTCTAAATCTTTTTCATGATTTTCATCAATAATTTTTACTTGTAGCATAAATATCTCCTTTATAATAAGAATATCATTTTAAAAATAAAAACTTTGTCAAATAAAATATATATTGACAATATAATATTATATACTATATAATATTATTAAAGAAAGAGGTGACAAATATGTTTAATATATCTTCCCCACTTCTAGACAGTTTAGTTCTTGCTTTATGTTCAAGAGAAGATACTTATGGATATAAAATAACACAGGATATAAGAAGTGCTATTGATATTTCTGAATCTACTTTATATCCAATATTAAGAAAACTTCAAAAAGATAGTTGTTTAGAAATATACGATAAAGAAACTGGAGGTAGAAACAGAAGATATTATAAAATAACTTCTAAAGGGAAAAGCCAGTTAAATTTATATCTTGAGGAATGGAAAATATATAAACAGAAAATTGATAAAATACTTAGTGGAGGTAAAAATAAATGACAAAAAAAGAGTTCTTAAGTGAACTGGAAAAAGAATTAGAAGATTTAAGTAAAGATGAGAGAACATCTGCATTAAAATATTATGAAGATTATTTTGAAGATGCCGGAGAAGAAAATGAAAAAGACATTATTAAAGAGTTAGATTCTCCTAAAAAACTGGCAGAAGTTATTAAAGGCGAAAAGGAAAATGAAGAAAACATTGAATACCGAAGTTCTATTCCTACTTGGTTAATAATAATATTAATTATTTTTTCACCAGTAGTCTTACCTTTAATAGTTGGTTTATTTGGAGGATTATTTGGTTTATTCATGGGACTAATAGGTCTTATTATAGGACTTTTAAGTGCTGGAATAGCGATATTCGTCTCAGGTATTGCAACTACAACTATTGGAATATTTAAAGTATTTACTTTACCTCCTGCAGGTTTATTATTAATAGGTGTAGGCTTAATCTTATTAGGTATTGGTTCAATAATGACATTGTTAACTATAAAATTATGTGTCTTAGCAATACCTGCTATTATTAAAGGTACAGTTAATTTAATAAGTAGTATTTTTAAAGGGAGGAAATAATATGAAAAAATCAACAAATGTGATATTAATATTTTCAACAATATTTATTATTGTAGGAATTATAACAACTATAATTGCTTTGTTATTAGGAGCAAAGTTCTATGATTATAAACTGGATAATTTTAATCAAATATATGAAGATAACATAAGTTCAATAAATATAAATATTGAAGCAGGAGAAGTAATTGTTAAAGAAGGAGATTCTTTTAAAATAGAAGCTAGTAATATAATTGAAAGTAAATTAAAAAGTGAAGTTAATGATAATACATGGGAAATAGAATACTTACAATTTAAAAATTTCTTTTATAACTTGTTAAATAATAGTTTTTCATTCAATTCTAAAATTACTATTTATATACCAAGTGATACTATAATAGATAAATTTGATATTGATTTAGGCGCGGGTAAGGGTTTAATTAAAAAACTTAGTGCTAAAGATATAAAAGTTAATGTTGGAACCGGTTCATTAATCATAAATGATTTATATTCAGAAAAGAGCAGTATTGACTGTGGTGTTGGAAATGTTGACATAAGCGGAAGAATGATTGGTTATAATAAAATTGATAATGGTGTTGGAAGTATTAATCTTAATTTAATTGGAAATGAAAAAGATTATAACTACAGATATGACATTGGAATTGGTGAAGTAAAGTTAAACAATATAAAATATGCATCAGATGATAATTACATAAATAATAACGCTAACAATGATTTTAATATTGATTGTGGTGTTGGAAGCATAGAAATTAATATAAAGGAGTAAAAAATGAAAAATAAGAAATTATATAGAATTCCAGAAAAAGGTATGATATGCGGAGTGTGTGCAGGACTTGCAGAATATTTCAGTGTAGATGTAAGTTTAATAAGACTGGCATGGGTAATATTTTCCTTTGCAGGTGGTGCTGGCTTATTTGCTTACATAATAGCTGCTATTATAATACCTATTAAGATAATAAAAAAATGAGATTTATCTCATTTTTTTATTTTACAATAATATTTACTATTCTATTTTGTACTACAATTATTTTTAATATTTCTTTATCTTCAGTATGTCTTTTAACATTTTCTTCAGAAAGTGCAATAGATTTTACTTCTTCTTCAGGCATATCTTTTTTAATTGTAACAGACCCTCTAAGTTTACCATTAACCTGAACACCTATTGTTATTTCATTATCATGTGTCTTGCTTTCATCATATTCTGGCCAGTTTGATTTACATAAAGTTTTACCTAATTTACATAATTCATTAATTTCCTCTGTTATGTGTGGTGCAATCGGATTAAGAAGAATTAATAAAATTCTTAAGTCATCGTTAGTAATATTATCCAGTGCTTCGTATTCATTACACATTATCATAAGTGTTGAAATCGCTGTATTAAATTTTAAATTTTCTATATCATTTGAAACTTTTTTTATTGTCTTGTGTACTAAATTTTCATTTGAATAACCTTGTTTAGTATTTAATTTTTCTTTTAAACGCCATACTCTATCAAGAAATCTCTTACATCCTTTTAAACTATTAGTATTCCAAACAGTATCTTTTTCATATTCTCCCATAAACATTTCATATGTTCGAAGGGTATCAGCACCATATTCTCTTACTACATCATCAGGGTCTACTGCATATTCTGGTCGAGATTTCGACATTTTTTCGCCGTCTTCACCTAGAATCATTCCATGGGCAATTCTCACTTCAAATGGTTCTTTATTTGGAACAAGACCTATATTGTATAAGAATTGATTCCAAAATCTTGCATAAAGTAAATGTCTTGCTGCGTGTTCCATTCCACCATTGTAAAGATCTACTTTACCCCAATATTTTAAAGCATCTTGAGAAACAAATTCCTTATCATTATTTGGATCCATATAGCGAAGCCAATACCATGAAGAACCTGCCCAATTAGGCATTGTATCTGTTTCACGTTTAGCCATCATACCACATTTAGGGCAAGGTACATTAACCCAATCTTCAACCAATGCAAGAGGACTTTCTCCTGTATCAGTAGGCTCATAATTTGCAACTTCAGGTAATACAACAGGCAAATCTTTTTCAGGCACTGGAACCCATCCGCATTTTTCACAGTATATCATTGGAATTGGTTCTCCCCAAAATCTCTGTCTTGAGAAAATCCAATCTTGTAAACGATAATCTACTTTTCTTTTACCAATACCTTTTTCTTCAATGAATTTAATCATCTTATCTATTGATTCCTGCATATTAGTAATTCCATTTAAAAAGTCAGAATTTATCATTTTACCTTCACCTTCAAATGCAGATGAAGAAATATCTCCTCCTTCTATAACCTGAATAATTGGAATATTATATTTTTTAGCAAAATCAAAATCTCTTTGATCATGAGCCGGTACTGCCATTATTGAACCAGTAGCGTAACTCATCACAACATAATCCCCAGTCCATACTTGAATTTTTTCTTGATTGATTGGATTTATTGCGTTTATTCCTTCCAATCTAACACCAGTTTTTTCCTTTGTTAATTCCGAACGTTCAAATTCGCTTTTAAGTTTTGATTCTTCCCTGTATTTCATAACTTCTTCAAAGTTATTTATTTTATCTTTTAATTTATCTATAATAGGGTGATCTGGCGCGACAACTAAGAAAGTTGCACCATATAAAGTATCTGCTCGTGTAGTAAATACTGGAAGTCCAAAATCAGAACTCTCTATTTTAAATGTAATTTCTGCTCCTACACTCTTTCCAATCCAATTTCTTTGAACCGCTTTTATATTGTCTTTAAAATTATTATCATCAAGACCATCTAATAATTGTTCTGCATAATCACGCATTTTTAAAATCCATTGTTCTTTTTCTTTTTGAACAACCTTTGTATGACATCTTTCACATGTACCACCAGCTGAATCTTCATTAGAAAGACCTACTTTACATTTTGGGCACCAGTTAATAGGCTTTTTTGCCTTATAAGCAAGTCCGTGTTCATAAAATTTTAAAAACTGCCATTGAGTCCATTTATAATAATTTTCATCTGTAGTAGAAAATTCTCTACTCCAGTCAAAAGAGATTCCTAATTTCTGTATCTGACTTTTAAATTTTTTTATTAAATCTTTTACTACATTTTTAGGATTTTCTTTATGTTCTATAGCGTAATTCTCTGCAGGTAATCCAAAAGCATCCCATCCCATTGGAAATAACACATTATACCCCTGCATTCTTTTTTTTCTTGCCAAAGAATCAAGTGCAGTATAACTTTCCGCATGTCCTACATGAAGTCCAACTCCTGAAGGATAAGGAAATTCAACAAGAACGTAATATTTCTCTTTATCTGAAATGTTACTTGCTTCAAATATTTTATTATCAAACCAATAATTTTGCCATTTCTTTTCTATTTCTCTAAAGTTCATTTCTTAATTTCCTTCCACTTTAAAATTCTTCCCTCTATTTCATATATAGAATAAATAAGTATCATTAATAATACAAAACCAACAAGCACTCTCCATAAAAATGATTCTATATTAAATGTTACAACTGATGTAAATGATATTATAAACGAATTAGTAAACGTTACCATCCACATTATCTTTTTTTGATTTACTTTTTTAATATCTAAATTAAATCTTCTTATTAAATAATTTAATTCCAAAGTATTTATTTTGTTCTTTCTTATCCTCTTATTTATGAAAAGTACATATATTAAAAATACAATTAAAAATGCAGCTCCAAAATAAATAAGATTTTCTAATAAATATTTCATATTATACCTCCTAAAAATAAAAACTTTATAATTTAAGGACGAGAATACCCGCGTTACCACCCTAATTCATAAAGTTATTTTTATGCTCCTCTAAAAGTTAACGCCTTTATACGATGTTTCTCAGAAGCAAGTTCAATAGTTTTTAATATTAGTTTTCATCATCCACTAACTTTCTTTGATTAACTTTCTATTTACTACTCCTCGTCATGGAAACTTAAACATATTATATTAGATTTCCGCAATATAATCAAGAAGTTTTATAAACATTTTAATAAATTTTCTGTCTAATTTTTGATGTCTTAGTCTTCTTATCTCTATTCTTTTTCTACTTAACTCTAAGTTGCTAAATAATATGTTCGCTATTTTTTCCTTTAAAGAAGTTTCTATTTTTAAGTCACTTATAATTGCATCTAAATCTTCATTAATTGCTCTTAAAGCCTCTATTTCAAGTTTTTCTCCAGTAATATCTATTTTTAATTCACTTACTGTAGGAACATTATTAACTTCTATTACAAAGTCATTGTCACTTACATAAGCATTAAACTTTGCATTTACATTATCTATATTTACAATTACATAATTAGTAAATTTCGTATTTCTAAATCTTATTTTATAATCTCTGTGATCTGGAATAATTCCGCTTTTGCCTGCTACTGGATTTATTTGAAGACTATAATTATTTTCCTTATAGTCAAACTTTATATTAGAAACAATATAGTAATCTTTTTTATATAATGAACTTATACCATCATCTTCATATAGCATATATTGGTTACTTCTTCCAGGAAATACTTGTATTTCAAGTTTCCTTGGAGGTGTTACATCATTTAAATTATTTTCATCAAGTATGGACAAAGGTATTATAGAACCACTTTTTGCAAATACAGGATAATCTTCATCCTTAAAGAATGTTACATACCTGTTACCACCCGGAAACTTCTTTCCACTTTTTAAATCATACCATTCTCCATTAGGAAGAAATATTTTATGAATTACTCTGTTCATAACTAAATCCTTTGGTTCAGTTATTGGACTAACAAATAATTCTGTACCAAAAAAGTATTCATTCTTATATAAAGGCTCATCATATAATTTTGGATATTTATAATATAACGGTTGTACTAAAGTATTACCATACTTAAAATATTTATATGCTTCTGTATATAAATATGGTATTAATCTGTGTCTCATTCTTATATAATCTTTACAAATCTTAAGTGTCTTATAATCCCACATCCAAGGTTCTCTTTTATAATAACGTCCTTCTTCTGATGCAAACCTAAATATTGGACTAAATACTCCAAGTTGAACATATCTCATATATAATTCTTCATCTTCAATGCCGTTTTTGTATCCTCCAATACTATGACTCCACCAAGAGATTCCTATATTAGATGCCATTGAATTAAAGTAAGGTAAATATCTTAATGTTTTCCAGTTAACAATAGTTTCTCCAGAATAAAGAATAGAATATCTGTGAGAGGCTACTCCTGGATTTCTAGAAATTATAATTCCTCTTTTTTTAGCGTCTTTATTATAATTATGATATAAATAATGTATTAAAGCAAATAATCTCTGAAAATTCTTGTCTTTTTCATCTATCCAAAATAAATCTATACCTAGATTTTCTAAATTACCTATTATTATTTTTATAAATATATCAATTATTTTTGGATCATATACATTTATTGGAATAGGTTTGTCAGACTGACTTTGAGTAAATTCTATAACTTTCTGATATAATTCTTCATTTACTTGTATTCCATCAAGTGTATTAATATTTAATCCAAGATAAATGCTACTTTTATGAAGTTTATCTATAAAAACCTTTGGATCTGGAAATAACTTTTTATCAAATGTAAATCCACTGTTGTTTCCAATGTGCCACTTTTTACCTAACAGTAAAACTGAAATAGGCATTTCCTGTCTATAAAATTCAGATACTAAATCTTTAGCACTCTTCTCATCATATAAATTATTTTTATTCCACCATATTCCTAAAGCATATCTAGGTATTAGCATTGGCATTCCAGTTAAATGATAATAACTTTTTAAAGCTTCTCCAAAATCGTTTTTATAAACAAATAAATATAAATCTATTCCATCAGATGGATTTTTATGAACTGTACCACTTTCAGAAAATACAGGCATCTTACTATCATCTATTGATGCAAATCCTTCAGGTGAATAAAGACCTTTTTTAAGTTCTGCTTTTCCATTAAAATCATCAAGTGAATGAGAAGTCCCTAAGTAATTTCTAACTTCCATATGATTGAAATACCATATCTTATCTGTATCAGTTAATGTAACTCTTAAATTTGCATCAGGCATAAACTTATTTGCAATAAACTTACTTTCCTTTGAATATTCTAAAGTAAAATATTTATTTTGAAGATATAAAAATGTTTCATCCTCTTTTACAGTAGTTAATTCTACTTTTGGAAATTGTCTGTTTAATGCAAAGAATGTTGGATAATCATTAAACATTCCTTTTTCATTATATTCAAAGCGAATCAAAACATCAGAAAGAATAGTGATTCTATATTTCTTACCTCTATAAATATTATCAGTAGATATACCTTTACTTACATCTATTTTAAAATGATCTCCAAGATTATACATTTAATTCGCCCACTTTACAAGGTACAGTCAGTTTTATAACATTTAAAATTCTTTTTAACAAACTAACCACCTCTTTATTATTCTTATCTATTATTTTATCATAAAAAAATGAGTATCACAATATCTTGTGAGCCTCATTAATTATTTTATCTATATTTATTTCTTTTTCTTTACCATAATATATAAAGTATCCTAAAAATTCTATATTTCCATTCTTACCCTTTAT
>CAZMCS010000008.1:0-20272 GCA_964565085.1 uncultured Muribaculaceae bacterium
GGTATTTCAGGTTCATATAAAACTACATTTAACATATTCTTCACCAAATTAATTTTACTCTGTTATTCTTGTACGATATCTATAAAATACTTTTTTAGAAATACTAATCATTGGATTATTTTCTAATTCTTCTAAAGTCTTTCCAAACTTTTCTTCTAATTCTATTCTTGTTAAATTTTCTATAACATTACCTGAAGCTATTCTTTGCCTCATTTGAAGTTTCTCATTTATTGTTCGATATTCTTTTTCTTCAGGTTTAGTAGTATTCCAATTACTCCAATCAGTTTGTATAAACTGATCATCTAATTTAACAGGATAACCGACTGGTTCCTCTGAATAAAACTCTGCAGTAGTTCCAGGGCCTTCTTTATAATATTTATATGCCTTTTCACGATACTGCACTTGAGTTGTATCATTTACGGTAAATGTTCCACTATTTTTTGATGCGCTCCAGTAATTCCAATCTAAATAATAGTACTTATATAGTTTTTCTTTATATGCAATATCTTGTACATTACTAACATTATAAATTCCGGACGTTTTTGAAATCCAATTAGTGTAATTTGAATAATTATTTAATTCACGATACTGAATTTCTCTTCTATTTTTATCATAAGATAAAGTTCCATTATATGTTTCATAATCATAATATTTACCTGCTCCATCAATTGTCCATGATTTTCTACCATATCCGTTAGAAATAATTGATGAACCATTATTTAAATGGCGATCATAATCTCCATATTTTGCCTCCATAGAACCTGAAACATAATTACAATCATCATATATAGAATAATCATTACCCCATACACTTACACATATATTTACACATTGCGAAGAAGTAGGATTTGAATAATATGCTGAATAATATGCATTTTTTCTTGGACAGTAATCAGCCATACAAAATTCACAACTATATTTATATCTACTATATCTATATTTCTTATCTCTAAATCTTACTTCAACATTTTGACTTGAAGTAATACTTCCACTTGTTAAAGTTGTCCAATCTCCTCCTGTAACTGTTCTTGTTCTTATACTTAAAGCAGCAGTTGTATCAGTATTGTAGTTATAAGAATATCCATTTGCTCCTGCACTATAATATTTGTATATCCAATCGCTTGCTTTTCCATCCCATTTAGCTCTAATAGAATATTTTGAAGAAACATAATCATAGTTATAATATTTACTTGTCATAACTTTTTTATCTTTATTTCTATACTGAACTTCTTTAATAGAACTTGCTGTTATACTACCATTTTTCAATATAGTCCATTTTGTCCATCCTTCTTCTGTTTCATCCTTTATATAACCTTCTCCTGGAGAAGATGTGTAGTATCCTTCAGCATAGTTTTTTCCATTTTCATTGTACCATTTCCATTTAGTATCTCGATATTGATATAAATTTTGATATTCATATTCAAAAGCTTTATCTTCATCTTTCTTAGTTATATCTTGCCATTCATCCCAGTCATTTAGATTTTCTGTTACTTCTCTAGAACTATATAAAATCTTTTTTTCTATCTGCGTATTATCACTTTCAATTGGAATATCTTTGTCACTCCAAGAAGTCCATTTATTCCACGATTTTTCAGTAGAATATTTTCCACATATTAAATATGGTTCATATTCATATTCATCTTCATCTATTTTAATAACTTTAACATATGAAGATTCATCACATTTTTTATTATCATTATCATATATATTATCTACATATCCATACTTTATTAAAGTTTTTAAGGATATTTCAACAGAGTCTCCTATATTTTGAGGTAAATCTTCTGGATTCTTACTCATAAGTTCCATAGTTTTACTTTTTAACTTATTTTCCTGACTATATAGAACTTGAATTTTTTTGTCATTAATAATTGAAAACAATATAAATACAACTATTATAACAATCAAGAATATTCCTAAAAAGATTATCTTAATTAAAAATTTTTTATCAGTTTTAATTTCTTCATACATATTTTTATTTTCCTTCTATTATAATAATAGAATATTTTTCAAAACTTTTCAACTCTTTTTAGTGTTCTAGTGAATTCATTAAATTCCTTAAATGGTGAAGTATGATTATCAGGTCTAGTTAATCTTTCTTCTTCTGTCATTTCTATCAGTGTTTTATTACAGTTTAATGGAATAAATATTTTCCATAAACTTGACCATTGCTTTGAATCATTGGTTTTACTAATATATTCGGAAATATATCCTTGTGATATCCCATAAAAATATTGAATATCTTTTCCATCATAATATGCTAAACATTCTTTAAAATAAGCATTTCTATTTTCTTTTTCTTCCATCAATTTCAATATTCCTTCTAATCCTAGATATTTTAAATTAAAATTAACATAGGTCTTTGGCCAACCATTTAAAGTTTCAATATAAAAACCACTATCTAGTGCAATACAATTTTTTTTAACTTGATTATATGCTTGCATTACTTTATAACTAGCTATTTCTTCAAGTGATTCACTTCTAGGTTCAATTAAATCATACTTATATAATATCAAATCTACATTTGTTAAATATTTTTGAGCAGTTGCTACTTTTCCTTCATTACTTGTTACAAAATATATTTTATTCATTATATTAAACCTCCATTATATGGATATAGCCTTCTTACTATTCGTGGGTATTCTACTTTTGATAATGATTTATTCATACTTAAAGCAATACTCTTACAAAGAAATGATACCTGCATTGATAAATCTAAATCTCCCATTATTTTATCTTTACTATTCGTTGTTAAGAATATTATATCTTCATATGAATTTTGTTTTTTTATTTCGTGAGTTAATTTTTCATCAATCTTTGCTTTTTCTCCATTTAATAAATATATAAGAATGTTTCCTGAGTGATGAGAAGATAAAACACTTCTTCCGTGAAAATATCCATATTTATCATGTACTATTGGAAAACCTAAACCTGCTTCTACAATTGTACTTTCCAATATTCTTGCAGAGGATTCTGTATTATAATCACTTATTATTTCAATTACTTTCATATCATTAAAAATATCTTGATGATCTTGTAAAAAGTTTACTTCATTATATTTATTATATAACTGATACATAAAAGAAAGTGCATCATATGCATCTTCTGCATTTAAATAATATCTAAGCATAATTGACATTGGTGTTAAAGTTGAAGCCAAAGATATAAAACTATATTCTTTTGAATAACATAAAGGATAATGTATTATATTATCTTCCATATTATTTTTATCATTTGATGTTAAAATATATGTAGATAGTCCTTCTTTTCTTGCTTTTTCTAATGCTTCATTAATACCAGGATTATTATTACCATAAGTTATTGCTAAAACATTTTCAACATCAATATCTTTTTGTAAAAATGTCAATGGTTCACAATAATTACTAAGTATTTTGTGATTAAATTTATTTTTTAAACTTATTATTTTACTTGCAAATGCACATGCTCCTAAAGAACCTCCTGTTCCAATACAAAGACATGAATTTTTAATATTTTTTAATACTTCACTTAAATTCTCTTCTGTTAAATGCACATTTGCATCTATTACTCTATCCATTAATATTTTAAAATTATACTCCATTAAATGATCTATTTTGTATAAAGATTCACTAAAGAACTCTTTTTGACTTTCAAAAGTTTCATCTTCTACTTCATTTGCTTCTTGATTAGTCATTTCTGAACGATATTTATTTAACTGTGGATAATAAGTAAAACTTCTCATTGGAGCTTTTTCTTTTATAACACTAGACCCTGGTGTCTTAAATAGTCTATCCATTTTAAAACTTTTAGATTCATAAGTATTTGTTCCATAATATATTACAATACCTTCTTCAAAATATCCATTAACTTCTTCACCAAGACTTTCAAGAATATTTTTTAATCTTTGGTAATTTTCTTCATTTGTAAGTTTCTCTTCATTAATTATATTACCTGAATCATCTCTTATAATTTTTCTTCCTGCGAATAGTCCTATTTGTTCTTCTTTTGAAAGACCATCAATGTATAATGAAGAATCAGTTGTAACTGTAACAAGTCCTGTTTTTTTATAATAATATTCAGCCTTTTTAATTGCATTCTCTAAAATACTATTACCATCTTCCTTAGGCTCTTCAAATTTCATATCTAAATCTTTCAATGTAACTAATTCATAACCTAAGTCTTTAATTAAACCTCCCCACTTTTCAATCTTAATTTCATTTGTTGTTGGTAATAAAACTTTCATAAAAAATTCCTCCTTAAGTTAAGAATATCATTCAAAGAGGAAATATATGGTCTATATATTAATTTTTATACTTTTCTTCCAACATTTTTAAATCTAGTATTCTAGATAATGAAAAGTGTCTTATTTCACCTCTAAGTTCACAAAAAGCAGAGATATACCATTCATCGTTATATATAAATAAATTACATGGATGTATTACTCTTTCTTTAGCAGTTTTATCTAATGATAAAAAGTTAAGCCATACTTTTTTCTTTTCTTTAATTGCTTTTGATAATATATTGTATTTATCTTTATTATTATTTTCATTTAATGCATCAGTACTTGATTTCTTTTTAGAACCTTTGTATATCCCACTTACTTTATCAATAAGTTTTTGATATTCATTTTCAAAAAAGAATTCTTTATTATTTTTTAATATATCAAAAATATTATTTAATAGAAGTATATCATATTTACTGAAACTTCTTGAAGGAATAAGTACATTATGAGTTAAAACATAACCTCCATAAGGTCCTCTAATGGAATCTATATATATTCCTGCGATTTCAAGTTCCTGCTTATATATACGAATCATTCTTTCAGAAACTTCTAATCTACTTGAAAGTTCCTTTATAGAATATTTTCTATTATTACTTAATAACTCCAACATAGTTAATACATTTGACACTTTTCCCATAATAAATCCTCAAAAACAATGAATATTATTATAAAAGAAATTGATTTTATTTTCAACTTATTTTATTTATTATTCATTTTTCTCACAATCAGTTATTAATTTTTCTTTATTTTTGTATAAAACATTTAATATTAAGAAAGAAATAATTGTTATAATAAACGGAACAGATATTGATATGATTATACCACAACTTTCATTGAAAGATATCATATTCATTATGTTAAAAATAATTCCAAAATCCGAATTAAATATAGTAGTAAATATAATTCCATTTAAAAAGATTTCTAAGAATGCTTCTATACCAATGAATACTAAAAATGATAAAATAACTGCAACAAAGTAATTATGATACTTTCTAACTACACATAATGAAATGTTTATATATAAAACTGAATGAATTATTACATTTAATAGATACATTGTTAAAAATAATAACGGATGATTTAAAGTATATTCGCTCCAACCTGTAGAAGAATTTATTATTGCATAAGTTGAATCAAAATTTTTCGTATAAAGATAACAAATTATATAAGCAAATAATATTATAATTGGCAATATTAAAATAGACTTATATGCTTTCTTAAAAATTTTAGTCTTAACCTTCTTATAATTGATTCTTGTTAAATCATTTATAATAGTTTTGTTTTTAAAATAACTACATATATAAAGTATAGAAGGCATAATTATAAATAAATATAATGTAAATGAAAAAGAGTTATATCCAAATACTACTACTTCTGTAAACATCGTAAAAAAATCTAATTTAGTACTCTGATTAGATAAAACTAATTCACAATAATTTTGATATTCAGTATCTTGATATATAATACTTGAACAAAAGTCTAGTGATTCCTTATTTTTCTCTAATATAGAATTTCTATTATGTATAAAAACATATGATTGATAAAATAATATTAACAACAAAATAGAAAGAGAAAGAAAGAAAATAATATTATATTTATTTTTTATCATAATTATACCTCCTTAAAATATAATAGATACATTAATAAGTTGATATTATGTTTATTTTTCTCATTGTAACATGTTTATTAAAAAAATAAAAGTAGTTTTTAAATAAAAAAAGTTGAATTAATTTTCAACTTTATAGTGATCATTATGTAATTTTAATATTGATTCTGATTCATATTCTTTTGAAGAAGAATATATACATTTACCATTTTCATCAAAAACAACTAATTTTCTTTCTCCATCTTCTTCTATTTCTTTTGATTCTATTAAACCAGAATCATAGTATGTTTCATTCATCCAAAAATCCCCTTTTAATGTTTAAGAATATCATTTAATATCTTATATTCTTCAATATGTGGTACTATTTGATTATTATTTATTAAATCATTTAATTGTTCTTTATTAAACCAATTAGCTTCGCTTACTTCTTCTTTTTGAAGTTTTAATTCATTTAAATTTATATCTTTATAAACAATGAATATAGAAACAAACTCATTACTTATTATTCCATTATTACTTAGTGATTCTTTAACAGTTTTAACATGTTCAATATTCAAGTTAGAAACATCCATTCCTAATTCCTCTTCTAACTCTCTTTTTGCTGAAGTTAAAGCACTTTCATTTAGTGATATATGTCCTCCAACTGCGACATCCCACATATCTGGATACAATTCTTTATCTACACATCTTTTTTGCAATAGTGTATGAGTCTTTTCTTCATTAACAATTAATATATGAACTGCACCATGCCAAATTCCTTTGGCATGTGCTACTGATTTTAGAGTTTCTTCTCCAGTTGGATTTCCAGTTTTTTCATCCAATACATTTATTATTTCTTCCATTAATATTACTCTTCTTTTGTAGGGATTTCTTTTTTAACCGGTTTAGGTAAAGCATCTTTTCTTGAAAGATTTAATTTACCTCTTTTATCATAACCTGTTGCTTTTACTATTATTTCATCTCCTACTTTTACTACATCTTTTGGATGTTCAACTCTGTTATGTTCTAACTGTGAAACATGAACTAATCCTTCACATCCAGGCCATAATTCTACAAATGCTCCAAAGTCTTCAACTTTTACTACCTTTACTGTATAAATTTTTCCAATTTCTGGTTCTTTTACAATATTTTCTATCATACTAGCTGCCTTATCAATTATTGCATAATCTGTGTGATATATTACTACTCTTCCATCATCTTCTATATCTATTTTTACTGCATCTTTATCACTAACAGTTTTTACATTAGAAGATTCAAGAATAATCTTGGTAATCATTTCTCCACCACGACCAATTACATCTTTTATTTTTTCTGGATCTATAGTCATCATCTTTATTTTTGGTGCATATGGACTTAATTCCTTCTTAGGTTCCTTTATTGCACTTTCCATTACATCAAGTACTCTCATACGAGCTGTTTTAGCATTCTCTAAAGCTTCTTTTAATACTTCTTTAGTTACTCCTTTTATTTTGATATCCATTTGAAGTGCAGTAATTCCTGTTCTTGTACCTGCTACTTTAAAGTCCATATCTCCCATATGATCTTCTAAACCTTGAATATCAGTTAATACTTTATATTTGTCAAAACTTTTTCCATCTGTAATAAGTCCCATTGCAATGCCTGCTACTGGAGATTTTATAGGAACACCTGCTGTCATAAGTGACATACATCCAGCACATATACTAGCCTGAGAAGATGATCCATTACTTTCAAGCACTTCACTTACAACTCTAACTGTGTAAGGAAATTCCTCTTCACTTGGCATTACTTGAAGTAAAGCTCTTTCTGCAAGTGCACCGTGTCCTACTTCTCTTCTTCCGGGAGCACCATAACGTCCAGTTTCTCCTACTGAGAATGATGGAAAGTTATAATGAAACATAAATCTTTTTGTATCTTCTATTCCAAGACCATCTAATATCTGGTGTTCTCCCAAAGCACCTAAAGTTGTAACTGCAAGCGCCTGAGTCTGTCCGCGAGTAAATAATGCACTTCCATGAGTTCTAGGAAGTAAGTCAATTGATGCAGAAAGTTCTCTTATTTCACCCATACCTCTTCCATCAGGTCTAGAATTCTTTTCAAGTATTAAATTTCTTACTTCATTTGCCTCAATCATATCAGCAATCTTTTTAACTTGTTTAATATCTTCTTCTAGTGTTTCGCTTTCACTATGTTTTTCTTTATACATAGTTACTGCATTTTCTTTTACTTCATCTATTCTTTTATACTTCTCTAACTTATCATCAATTTGAATTGCATTTAGCATTTCATCTTTTATTGATTCAGTTACTTCATTTAAAATATCTTCATTTAATTCTGCAAGTTCAACAGGTATTTTCTCTTCTCCTATTTCACTTATAATATCTTCCTGAATTTCACATAATTCTTTTATGTATTCATGACCAAAAGCTAAAGCTTCAAGCATCTCTTCTTCGGAAACTTCCTTGCTTCCAGATTCAACCATATTAATTGCTTCTTTTGTACCTGCTACTATAAGATTTATAGTACTTCTTTCCATTTCTTCGCTTGTTGGATTTATAATTAGATTTTCATCTACTTTACCTACTATTACTCCTGCAACAGGTCCTTCAAATGGGATATTTGAAATTCCCAAGCAAAGTGAAGAACCAAATAATGCTGTCATCTCTGGAGAACAGTCATTATCTACACTAAGTACAGTATTAACAATCTGAACTTCATTTCTAAAGTTTTCACTAAACATTGGTCTAATTGGTCTATCAATTACCCTTGCTGCTAAAGTAGAATTATCTGTAGGTCTTCCTTCTCTTTTTATAAATCCACCTGGTATCTTACCAACAGAATATAGTTTTTCCTGATATAAAATTGTTAATGGGAAAAAATCAGCACTACTTACTGTATCATTCATCACAGCAGTACTTAATATTACTGTATCATCATATCTAACTAATACAGACCCATCTGCTTGCTTCGCAAGTTCTCCACTTTCTACAACAAGTTTTCTTCCATTAAATTCATATTCAAATATTTTCTTCATCTTAATCCTCTTTTCTTCTATCAAAAAAATAGACACTTAAAACTAGTGCCTACTTTCTTAAATTTAAATCTTTTATAAGTTCACGATATCTTTGAACATCTGTTTTCTTAAGATAATCTAATAAACTTCTTCTTTTTCCAACCATTTTTAATAGTCCAAGTTTTGAATGTTTATCTTGTTTATGCACTTTTAAGTGTTCTGTCAAATAATTTATTTTTTCTGTAAGAAGTGCTACTTGAACTTCGATTGATCCAGTATCATTAGTATTTTTACCATACTTTTTAACAATACTTTCTTTTTTGTCCTTAGTTAATGACATAAAATCCTCCATTTCTTTTAAAACCGTTTAATCTTAGTATAAGTTTGGAGTGGCTTAAACCAGGAATAAACTTACTTTATTAATGATACTATAATTATACTCAAAAAGCAATAAAAATTTACTTTATTGTTCTTAATATTGAACAATTACTAAAATCTATTTTCTTTTCTATGCTCTTTATTTCTTTAAAATTTAAACCTTTTATAATATCATAAATATTATTTACAACTTTATTATATTTAAATAACTGATTTGTTATTAGATTTTCAATATCTTCAATATTTTCAAAAGTCATTATTAAATTACTAATAAATACCTTTTTCTTTCTATTAAAAGTATCTTCATCAATATTTAAACTATTTATATCTTTCTTCAGATTATTTAAGTATTCTGACGGATTATTTGTTAAAGCATCTATCAATATTACTATATGTTCATTAAAATTAAATATTGAATAATTTAAATTAACAATCAGTTTTTCATTTTTATATTTTTCATATAAAGGAGATGATACAGAAAACATTGATTCCATTAATATTGAAAAGTAATATCTTCTTTTTATCTTATTTATTTTAGGCAAAGAACTCTGAGGTATCTTTACTGCATAAAATATTTTAGTACCCTCTAATTCTTTTTTTATTTCTTCATATACTACTTTTACTGTATCTGGTTCTTTCTCATCCTTAACTTTAATATCAAACTTTGGATATTGAGGAATTTCTCTCATATATTCATTTAAGAAATTTATTATTTCTTTCTTATCGAATTTACCAGTAACTACTATAAACATATTATTAACATTATAAAAATCTTTATATACTTTTAATAAACTATTGAAAGTAATTTTATCAATATCATTTTTTTCTCCAAGTACATTATGTATTGGATAAGAATTAAAAAATAAATTCTTTTTTATCTGTTCATACATATAAGTTGTTATGTCATCTTTAAAAATGTCAATTTCTTCTTCAATAATTGATTTCTCTAAATTAACATTTTTTTCTGTAATTTTAGCGTCAAAAACAAGATCAAGTAGTATTTTAAAATTTTTAATTATATCTTCACTACCAAATATATTATAGTTTGTTCCATTGTAACTAGTATAAGCATTTGAAAAAGAACCAAGATTATTTATTATATCAAATTCTTTTTCATGTTCATTATTATCCATAATTTTATGTTCAAGAAAATGAGCAGTTCCTGGAATTATACTATTATATCTTTTATTATTACCTTTTTTATACTTAAGAACATTTGCTCCATAATTAACACTTATTGTAATATAAAAATTCTTGCTTTTTTCTGTAGGATAAAAATAAACACTCATTCCATTAACTAACTTTTCATGAAAGATACTTTCATGTAAATTATTAAATTTAATTTCTTTCATTATTCATTTTCTCCTTCTAGCATATAAATTGTTGTCAAATAAGATTTCTTTGCTAAATTCACTATATCATTAGCTGTTATATTCATTAGTTTTTCTCTTTTTTCTTCTATACTATCAAGAACTTCAAATTCAGAATTATAATAAAAATCTATAATAGCATATACATCATCATAATAGTCATTTAATAAAGTATTCATAGTTTTAAGTGCAACATTTAACTTAGATTTAATCTTATTTTCATCAGACATATCTAAAATGCTTTGTTTAACTAATTCTACTGCCTTTTCATAATTGACTTTATTTATTCCGGAATTTATAGTAATTGAAGTATCGTAAACATTCTTACGAGATACAATGGAATAACATAAAGAATTCTTTGTTCTAAGAGACTCAAATAAAATTGAATTACCTACATTACCAAGAATAATATTATAAATTGTTAATACATATTTAAGTTCAAATTCGTTTATACTCTTAAACCTATAACCTAAATATAACTGAGATTGATTAAATTTCCCTTTTTCAATTACTTCTTTTACTTTAGAACTATGTTTATATTTTATAAATAAATTAAGTGGTTTTAATCTTTTGGGAGTTACATTTTTTAACATATCATCTATTAAATCAACTATAGTTTTTTCTGATTCATTATCTATGTCTCCTACAACAACTATATCTATTTTAAAATCTCTAAATAATCTTTTATAAAAATTATATAATTTTTTAGAATTTATTTTATTATAATCCTTATTAGTACCTAAGATACTATGAGCAGTGGGAGTTCCTGTATACATAATATTTCTATAATTTAATTCACTTAATAAACTAGGATTGGCTTTTAAAGCATTTAATTGAGTCATTAAACTATTTTTACTAATTTCAAATACTTTTTCATTAAACCTACCTTTTTCAACATGTGGATTAAATAAAATCTCTTTGAAGAAACTTAAACTTTCTTCATACATTGAATTTTCTGTGAATTTAGGATTTATAAATTCAATACTTAAATTTATATATTCAGCATTACCATTTCTACCAAAATTAGAACTACATTTCATAGAATATAGTTCTTCAAGCTTAATAGAATATTTATTTTTCGTATTATACTTTTTACTTGTGTAGACTAACATATTACATAACAAGTTTGAATAACTTATATCTTCTTTTTGAATTTCTTTTGTAAAAAAGATATCGACGTTTATTGCTTTGAATCTATCCGTCTTTATAAAGTGTATATTAAAATTATTTCGCGAAAGTTTTTTATATTCCACGTTAAACACCTCAATTCTATTATAACCTATTTTTAAAGTGTTATTATACTTTCTAATGCTAAAGTAATCATTTTATTTAGTTTAATTTCTCTTTCTTCAGCAGTCATTTTATTACTAGAATATTTCTCATCTGAAATCGTAAGAAGTGCTGCGGCTTTCTTATTAAACTTTTTAGCATTTAAAAATAATGCAAAACATTCCATTTCTACTGCAAGACAATTTTGATCTAAATATTTATTATAACTAATATTTGAAGAATAAAAAGCTTCAGCAGTATGCACTCTGCCTACAGTTAAATCTATTCCCAATCTTTTTGAAACTTCTGTTATTTTACTATTTAAATCAAAACTGGAATTTATTACATTAATACTTCTATTTAATGCCTCTTCATCATAACTTGTTTCACTATAAGCACTATCTGCTAAAAGAACATCATAGACTTTTAAGTTTTCTACATATGATCCAGCAGTTCCAATTCTTATAATTACATTAACATCATAGTCATTAAAAAGTTCATGACTATATATGCCCATACTTGCCATTCCCATTCCACTTGGAAATACTGTAATCATCTTATCTTTATAGTATCCTGTATATGCTGTCTCACCTCTAAGAGTATTTACAATCCTTGGAGATATTAAATATGTTTTGGCTATATACTCACATCTTTTTGGATCTCCGGGCATTAATACTAATTTTGAAATATCTTCAGGTAATGCTTCAATATGTGGTGTAGGCATTTCGTCAACTCCTTTACTTTTCTTCTAGTTTTACAAGTACTGTTCTTGGCTTACTTCCATTGGCAGCACCTACTATTCCTCTTTCTTCAAATAAATCTATAATGCGTGCCGCTCTATTATAACCTAAGTGATATTTTCTCTGAATTAAAGAAGCACTTATCTTTCCTAAGTTAATAGCAAACTCTAATATTTCATCATATAATGGATCATCTTCATATTCCTTATCATGAATTTCTGTTTTCTCTGTTTTATCTAAATCAATAAATTTTTCATCAAATACCGGTTTTGATCCTCTTCTAACAAAATCCACTACATTTTTTATTTCTTCATCTGATATAAAACTTCCCTGTATTCTTATTGGAGCACTTTCTCCCATTGGAAAAAATAACATATCTCCTCTACCAAGTAATTTTTCTGCACCCATTCTATCTAATATAGTTCTTGAGTCTATACTTGAAGAAACACTAAATGATAGTCTTGTAGGAATATTCGCCTTAATAAGACCCGTAATTACATCTGTAGATGGTCTTTGTGTTGCGACTATTAAATGTATTCCTGCTGCACGTGCAAGTTGTGTAATTCTTGTAACTGATTCTTCAACTTCTTTAGCTGCAACCATCATCAAATCTGCAAGTTCATCTATTATAACTAGTATATAAGGTAAGACTTCTACTTTTCCTTCAGAGTTCTTATTCTTTTTTCTTGCATATTCATTATAAGTTGGTAAACTCTTCGTTCCAGTTTCATTAAATAATTCATATCGTCTTTCCATTTCTTCAACTATTTTTTGAAGAGCAACACTTGCTTTCTTAGGATCAGTAACAACTGGTCTAAGCAAATGAGGAACACCTTCATATACATTTAATTCAACCTTCTTAGGATCTATTAATACTAATCTGACTTCATCAGGTCTGGTTCTCATAAGAATTGTTGTAATAATATTGTTAATACATACACTTTTACCACTTCCAGTAGCCCCTGCTATTAACATATGAGGAGTTTTATTTATTTCAAAGTATTGACAATTTCCCATTATATCTTTACCAAGAGGCGCTAATAATTTAGATGAATCAAGTTTCCTTGGTATTCTCTCAACAATATCTCTTATTTTTACTTCTGCCACTATTGGATTAGGAATTTCTATACCAATAGTATTTTTACCTGGAATAGGAGCTTGAATTCTTATATCTTTTGCTGCTAAGGCTAGTTTTATTTCACTTTCAATACTAGTAATTTTACTAACTTTCGTTCCTGCTTGAAGTTCAACTTCATATTGTGTTACAGCAGGTCCCGGATGAACTTCTACAACTTTACCTATAATAGCAAAGTCTTTAAATACTTTTTCCAATACTTTTGTATTTGCAGTTATATACTCAGTTGAATTTATCTTCCCTTTATTATTGGAAGGTATAAGTAAATCAAGTGGAGGATACACATATGTTTTTTCAAATTCCTCCATACTTAACTGTTCAGCCACTACTGGAGGTTCATATCTTGATGGAGTATGCAAGTCATCCATACTTGAAATAACTATTCTTCCATCATCCTCTTCATCAATATCTTCTATTTCATCAAGTTTAATTGTTTTATTTCCTTTTCTCTTTTCTATAAAATTTCTAATTGGCTTTGTAATAAACTTGAACATATCAGCAAGAGTTATATCAAATAACATTATTAAACCAAACAATACTAAGACAATTACTACAATATTAGTACCTTCAATATCAAATAAGGTAACAAATATCACTGAAAATAATGCACCTATCATTCCACCACCAGTATTTCTTAATTCTTCTATGTTATAAGTAGCATTCATTATATTATCAATAGTTGCTCTAAATATTCCAACTTTAGATAAATCAGTTTCTTTTAAATAATCAATATGTGAAAATAAAAGTACTGCTATTAAAATTGTATATACACCAATTAATCTTGCTGTAAAAAAACTAGGTGACTTTCTTTTTGCTATAAAATATATTCCTAATACCAAAGATAAAATTAAAAATAAAACATACCAGTTTCCAAATAAAAATATTGCAAACTTCTTAACTACTCCACCAACTATTCCAAAATCTCCAAAGCCTATTAGTCCTATTAAAACTAAAAGTAATCCTTGAAGTTCCTTTGCATACTGAAAATCTTTCTTTACTGTATCTTTTCTTAACTTCTTCTTTGACATAAAATCACTCTACTTTCCCTGATTATAGCATATATTTAATTTATAAAGCAATTACTTCTCATAAGCACTCATTAACTTCTTATGAATTCCAGGTTCAACAACATTTAAAGTATTTAAAACTATCTCTAATGAACTTTTATAATCCCCCTTATAAAAATCTTTCTCTGCCTTTAACAACCCAGCTGCAATTTCTTTAATACTGCTTCTATATCTATTTCCATATACTATTGCAATTTCTGCCATAATTGCAGTTTTAACTGATTCATTGGCTGTAGCATATAACTTTAAAACCAAGTCTCTTGCAGTATCAACCCTTGTATTTAATGTCTTAATTGATATAGGCTTCTTATCAAGTTCCTTTATTATCTCTTTAATAGCATCTTCTGCCTCATCTAATTCAATATAATAATTTTTAGGTATTACAGGTAATTTATAATCTTTTATTCTGTTCTTAGATTTCTTTAACAAACCTCTAATTTCCAGTAGTTGCTCACGAGCTCTTAATTCATCCTCTTTTAAACTTCCCAAACTTCTTAAAGCATTTTCAAGTCTATCCTCTAACTTAGCAAGAGTAACAGATAATAATTCACAATCATTATTTAAATGAGAGTAAGGTGTGATTTTTGTTAATGTTCTATCATTAAGTAATTTAAATTCATCTCTTACAATTACTAATTCCTTATTTATAGAATCTATAACTTCTATTTCTTCATCTGTTAAATCATAAGAGACTTTTAAATCTCCAAGTTCAACATAAATGTTCTTTATAATTTTTGTTAATCTAGATAATTTATCAGTAATTAATCTAATATTTTCTTCATATGATTTTTTACCTATTTTTTCTTTCTCGAAATCAGAAAATAAAGATTCAAAGTAATCCATCATAGTTTTAAGTTCAAAAATTGAGTCTTCTAAATTCAATACATTAAGTTTATCAAAAATTTCTCCTAAATTTTTATTAGTTTCTTTTATATTATAGTCTATATTAAGATATCCTAGGTTATATCCATCTCTAAGCATTTTCTTATATATATTAGTTACTTCATTGATTTTCTTATTTATTACTATCTTTCCCATAAATAATATAGTAGGACTTTCATCAATAACAATCTGCATATTATTAATTAAATCATCCAATGCTTTTACAATTTTTCCAAGTTCTTCAAATTCATTATTATCAATTGATTTTTCAAATGCACTAAAAAGTCTATCAATGTTTTCAAATTGAAGTTCAATTGGTTTTTCTATTTCTTTATAATCTTGTTTATTAGAATTATATTTTTTTAACACTTCACGATATTTAGCCTTTAATTTAGTAACCGCTATTCTGTTTCTTTCTTCAGACATAGTAATACTTTTTATATCTTCTAAAAGAGCATCTGCCTTAGTTTTTAAATAATAAATATCAATTTCAGCACTTGCCAACATCTGAAATACATCTTTATAATTTCTACTTTGAATAAATCCTTCTACTTCTATTAACTTGTCATTTACTTTTGGCAAATCACTATTCTTGATTTCTTCAAATACTTCTTTCCATTTCTTATATTTTATTTTTAGAAGTTCATTGTTTATTAAACCTTCTGCCTTACTTAACTCAGTCATTAATGATGCAGAAATTATCTGATTTTTTTGTATTTCCAAATTACTTACATTTTTTTCCAATTTTAATCTTAATTTATGTCTTATTAAGACAATAACAGAGGCAATTAGAATCACTGCTACAACAATAAAAGTAACAGCAATAAACATAATTGTTACTTTTGACATTTCAAATCATCCTCCATATTATTAATTCTATCATAACAATAATGTTTTTAAAAGATTTTTAAATAAAAAACTAGCAATTATATTGCTAATTATTTATTATCTAAAGTTCTTACTGCTTCTTTTTCAACTGGAGTACCAGGATTAAGATAGTAAGCCTTACCATTTTCATCTTTTCTTGTTATTTTACATTCTACTGGACAAACATTTTTGTATACTATATATGATTGATAGTAATAATCAGACAAGCCTACAGAAGAAGCAGGCGCACCAAAATATACAGGCACATATCCTTCTAGATATGGATATTGATAATTATCCTCTCCGGGATTAGTTGGCATATAAAAAGGTATTGAAATTATATGTTGTTTAGGTTGAAATACTTTTATATCTGGATGTTCAATTACTTCAGAACTATATTCTAAAGGCATTCCATTACTTGTATATACAAATAAATAATCTTCATCTAAACCTGTTGAAACACATTCTACTGATACTTCATTAACATACATTGCACAGTTGCTTACATCATTATCACCAATCACATCTCTTCCTATTCCAACAAAATCATATCCCTCTATATATTCATATTGAATATTTTCTTTTGTGGGATTACCTAAATGAGAAATAGGTTTTGACATTATATGTTCTTGAGGTGCGAATATCTTTTTATTTTCCTCATTTGTTTCTATTTTTACTGTTTTTGGATTATATTGATTTTTTGGCATTGCAGAACATCCTCCAACTGAAGCAAGAGCGATAACTGCTCCTAAGAGCGCACATACTTTTTTAACTTTCATAAAATTCTCCTTTTCAATTAATAATGTTTTTTATTATATATTACATTTTTAAAAAAGTAAATAATAAGTTAAATCTAATTACCTTTTTGAAATTTCCATAACTTTTATTAATTCATAATCTTCACTATATCTAGGATCTTCTAAAATATTAATTTCATCATATTCACTCCAGCCTATCTTTTCAGACCATCTTAAGTCTTTATTTTGACGAGAAAAGTGAATCTTTCTGAATGAGCCCCCACTTAAATAAATTCCAACTTTATAAGAATTGATATTTTTAAGATTACTTTCTATACTTGATTCTTCACATGATAAACCTAACCATTTACAGTCTAATATAAAACAATTAATAAGAGTCTTTTGATTGTATGGTAATGTATTGGGTACAGAATCAGATAAAAAACCCGGCATGTAAAAATTATCATCAGAAAAAAAGGATGGTATTTTAAATTGCATAACATATGCATAACAATTAAACTTTTTAAGATTACTATTATAAAAAAGTAAATCTGATTCAAAACTAGGTGGAAAATCTGTTTTTAATATTTGATTTTTTAAAATATATAAATTAGATTTAGTAACCATATTATTAAATTCCTTTCAAAATTGATTGTAAAAAATAAATATTATTATCTTTTTGAAATTTCCATAATTTTTATTAATTTATATTTTCTTGTTTCTAAAGGTTTTGAAAATGAAGAAACTAGTCCTCCCCAACCATCTTTCTCAGACCACCTTAAATTTAAATTTCTACGTACAAAATGATAATCTTCAAATTTTGAACCTTTTAACCATAAAAATATTCCAACTTTATATGCATTAAAATTACTAGAAGACTCTAAATTTGATTCTTCACATAACAAACCCAAGCATTTACAATCATTTATAAAATTTTTAATAATAGTATCTTTATTATATCTTCCGCTACTTGGTCTAGAATTTGATAAAAATCCAGGCTCATAAAAGTAAGCGCCTTCAGCGTTTTTTTCAAATGGTATTTTAAATTGCATAGTATATGCATAACAATTAAAATTATCACTTTGAGAATTATAAAATCCTACATCTTCATTATAATCAGGTGGAAAATCTGTTTTTGCTATTTCACTTCTTATATTATTTAAAACTCTTAATCTCATTTCTTTTGAAGGCAATTTAATCATAAAAATATCCCCTTATTGGGTTGTTATTATAACATTTTTCACTTAAATAATCAATAAATATTGCTTTTTCACTAAAAATATCATATAATGTAGTCTAGTATTCATTTGGCAGAATTGTTTAAATTATAACGTGTTTATTACTAATGGGATATAAGTAACTAGCCAAGGTGAAAATATTGAATAAACACCCTATAAATGAAATCAATAAGCCTTTGTTTACAAATATGTAAAGGAGGTAAAAATACTATGGCAAGATACACAGGTCCTGTATACAAAAAAGCTAGACGCTTAAATTTTTCTATATTAGATACAGGAAAAGAACTTGCAAGAAAACCACAGGCACCAGGTCAGCATGGAACATCTAGAAAAAAATTAAGTGAATATGGAGTTCAACTTCAAGAAAAACAAAAAGTTAGATTCTTATACGGTCTTAATGAAAAACAATTTAGAAAAACATTTGAAACTGCTGGTAAAATGAAGGGAATGCAAGGTGTAAACTTACTTATTCTTTTAGAAAGCAGACTTGATAATATAGTTTATCGTTTAGGAATGGCTAAAACTAGAAAAGCAGCTAGACAACTCGTAAATCACAGTCATATTTTAGTAAATGGAAAAAGAGTTGATATTCCATCATATAAAGTATTACCTAATGATGAAATTACTATTAATGGAAGTTCAATGGATCATCCAGTAATAAATGAAAACTTAGAAAATACTACTAATAGAGTTGCTTACGTTAACTGGGATATTAAAACTAAAAAAGGCGTTTACTTAAGATATCCAGAACGTGAAGAATTAACTAAAGACATAAATGAAGCATTAATTGTAGAATACTACAATAGATAAAATCTCAGTAATGAGATTTTTTATTTTAATATTATTATTAAAATTACACATAATATAAATGGTGATTTAAGTGGCATACTATAAAACTGCTATTTCATTTGGATTAGTTAATATACCAGTTACATTAAATCCTATTATTAAAGATAATGACACGTCTTTTAATATGCTTCATAAAAAGTGTGGTGAAAGAGTTAAATATATAAAATATTGCCCTCACTGTAATGAAGAAGTTAAAATAAAAGACTTAGTAAAAGGATATAAATATTCAGATGATAATTATATTACTTTTGATGATAAGGATTTTGATAAACTTAAAAGCGATGAAGATAAAACAATTGAAATCATATCATTTGTAAATCTTAAAGAAATAGATCCAATATACTTTGAAAAAAGTTATTATTTAAAAACAAAAGATAAAAGTAAAGCTTTTAGTTTATTTAAAAGTGCATTACAAAAGCAAGGGAAAGTTGCAATTGCAAAGACAGTTCTTGGTAATAAGTCATATTATGTAATACTTAGATTTGGGCATCACAATATAATAATGAGTACTCTATTTTACGAAGAAGAGATTAGACTTGATGAAGAGTCAACTGAAGAAAAGTTTACGGAAAAAGAAATGAATCTAGCGCTTAAGTTAATTGAAAGTATGTCTGGTAAGTTTAAACCTGAAACATATCATGATGAATATCAGGACAAAATAAAGGATGCCATAGATAAAAAAGTAAGCGGAAAGAAAATACCTAAAGTAAAAGGGAAAAAGCGAGAATCAGTTAAAGATTTAATGGAAGCACTTGAAAAGAGTATAAAGAAAAAAGGAAAGTAAAATGAATTTATATGAAAATAAAACTATAAAGCCAATGCTTCTTTATGAAGTAAAAGATGCTTTTGATGATGAAAATTATTTTTTTGAATTAAAGTTT
>CAZMCS010000009.1:0-9334 GCA_964565085.1 uncultured Muribaculaceae bacterium
GAGAATTTGAAAAATTATTAAAAATTATAAATAATATTGATAAAGATATAGCACAGGAAGAAATTTATATTACAATGTCTAAATGCTATGAAAATATTGAATTAACAATTGAACAATTAGCGACTAATTTACTTGGTAAATCAGTTCAAGAATATAAAAACAAAGTTTTATTCTTGATAGTTTATATTAAAAAGTTAAAAAATGAAACTTATGAAAAATTAGAAAAAAAACTATCTTATTTAAACAAAAATATTTTTGAAATATTAATTAAAAATGAAATAGAATATTTTTTGTTATTTCAAAAAAATATTTTTCCAAAAATGGCAAATTCAAAAGAAAGTTTTACAAGACAATTAGAATTTAAATTTGATTAATAATAAATAAAGGAGATTTATAAAAACAAAACTATCTTATTGAAAGTATGATAAAAAAAGATTAACTAAACTATTTAAATTAAAAGAAAAAGATGCTAATATTTTTATAAGAAATGAAAAACATACTATTTCTCAAAATGAAAATACTTTCTTATTTGATAAAGATTTCTTTTTGGATTATTTATTAAATAATTTCTATTATTCTTTAAATGATATAAAAAATAACGACTTCTCTTTTAGCGAATTAATATTATTTTATATTATAAACGAATTAATATTTAAACATATTAAAGAAATATTAAAAGAAAGTTATGATATAGAATGGAATTTGATATTATCAGATTTTAACTTAAAATTTTATGAATCTAAATTTGAAAAATTAATAATTTATTGTAATATGGAAAGATTTGAATATTATAGAGTAAAAAATCATTGTCAAAAATATAAAGAAGAAATAGGGAAATTACTTAAAAAGTTATTTTTAAACAGTAATATTATTGAAACCGAAACAATATATATGACGCGTTATTTATTAAATAATAATAAAATATTTGAAGAGAATGATGAAATAAATGATGTTATTAAAAAGAATTTAAAAAAAGAATGTAAATTAAAGTTTGGTAATTTTGATAAATTTGACACAAACTTTTTTTTGTGTTATTATAAAATTGGAGGTTAATTAGTAAATGGAAAAATTAACAAAGAAGCAGGAAGAAATATTAACTGTCATTAAAAAATATATTGCTAAAAATGGTTATTCTCCTACTGTAAGAGAAATATGCAAAGAAGTTGGTTTAAATAGTACTGCAACTGTATTTGTTCACTTACAGCATTTAATGAGAAAAGAATATCTTTCACAAACAAACTCTAAATTTAGAACACTAGAAGTACTAGTACCTAATGAATATATTGAAAAAGATGAAGCAATAATTAGTGTTCCTCTTCTTGGTAAAGTTGCAGCAGGTAACCCTATTGAAGCTATTGAGCATCCAGATGAATACTTTTCTTTACCTTCATATATGGTTCCAAAACAAAAAGAAGTATTCACATTAAAAGTGGATGGTGAAAGCATGAAAAATATTGGAATATTAAATGAAGATATAGTAATTGTTGAAAGAATTAATACTGCAAAAAATGGTGATATTGTAGTAGCACTTACTGATGAAGGTGAAGTTACATTAAAAACTTTTTATAAGGAAGATGGACATTTCAGACTTCAACCAGAAAATGAAACTATGAATCCAATTATTCTTAATAGTGTTACAATATTAGGAAAAGCAGTAGGATTATTTAGAGAATTTTAAAAAGAATGTTAACATTCTTTTTTATTTCTAGAAAACTTTTTTATTATGTTTTTATTAAATATTTGATATTGATATATTTTTTTATCTTCATCTGTTTTTTCAAATGCCCTTATTATATGATAAATGCTTTTGCTGTTATACATTCTTAAATGATTTAAATTAGTTATATCATCTTGAAATTCTTCATCAAAACCGGTTACACTCACTTTATCTAAGAATAAAAGCGAAGCTCTTAAGTAAGAATGTCTTAAGATACCTGTTAATTTAATATTTAAGTCTTTGTAATCAGAATCAAAAATCTTTAGAAGTTCTTCCTGTTCTGAATACATAACACTAGAACCATACTTATAGCGAAAAGCTCTATATTCGCGTTCTTTTATATTTAAGGAGTCTATAGCAAGTTTAGTATCAAAAATCAAAAGTTTATAGATATTAAATTTATTGAAAATTATTTCTGGTTCAATAGTTTTATACACAAAAGATACATCATATTTTGCTTTTAATAACTGTTCTTTTAATGAGCTATAAGATTCATCTTTTATAAATTCTTCTAGTATCCTTAGAAATTTGATTACTGTTTCTCTCTCAAGTATTTCAAACATTTTCATTTCTTTTTTAGCTTCTTTAATTGTAGTTTTTCTTTGAAATTGAGTACTATTATTATAAAAGTCTTTTTCTCTAAATAACTTTCTTACTTCATTATCATCTTTTAAAGTTTGTTTTTTTAAAAAAACTATAACTCTACTAATCTTTTTATCATACTTTCTTTGCATCAATAAATTATCAATAGATTCGTCAAATCCCTCACCCATTCTATCATTGCATAAATAATCAATTATTGCATTAGTTTTATCAATGGATAATAGAATTTGATTATACATATAAGTTTCCAATTCTAAAGTATCATTTAAATACTTTATTGTTTTTTCATATTCTTTAGTATACTTTTTATTTGAAATTTCCAATTTATACAATTTATCATATAGTATATCTATAGAATTAACAACTTTTAATAATCGTTCTACTTCTTCATAGTCAGATTTTTTTAATTCATACTTCTTTTGCATTACTATCCCCCAAAAATTAATTTTATTTCATCATAAGCATATAAACTAAGAATGCAGTCATTATTATTAAAACTATAGCACCATTTATTTGATCTGCTTTTCTTTTCTTTTCTTCTACTCCAACTGCAAGTGACATTAATATACCACCTATTAAACCTCCTATATGTGCTGAAACATCTACATTAGGAAGTAGAAATCCTAGTATTAAGTTAATAAAAATTGTTGGTAAAATTGAACTTCTTAAAAAATTATTTAAGGTTGCTCTATATTTATATGTAAAATATGCCAAACTTCCAAATAAACCAAATATTGCACCTGAAGCTCCTATACTTAGAGATGATGACTGCATAAACACGCATGAGAATAAACTTCCAAGTATTCCACTAACTAGATATATTAAAACAAATTTAAGTCTGCCAAAATACTTTTCTACCTGAGGACCTATTATATAAAGTGCATACATATTAAAGGCAATATGATATAAATTGGCATGTAAAAATATTGAAGTAAATAATCTGTGAAATCCCCCGTATTGAACATATAAGTAATTATTTGCACCAAAATGCATTAATTCACCATATAATCCAGGAAGCATCATCAAAAGATATATTATTAAATTTATAGCAATCAGAGAATAAGTTACTATAGGTTTTTTATTCTTAAATATTTTTTTTAACTTCTTTTCATCTTTTTTAGTCTTTTCATTCATTTGTTCAGTTAATTTTATAAATTCAACTGGATCAGTTTTCGTTGATGACAACTTTTCCTTTATACTTGGAAATAAAGTCTTTACTACTTCATTCTTTTTGATATCTACGACTTTATTAACTTTTATACTTTCTATATCTTTTTCTTTTCTTACCTTAACTGTTTCTCCAAGATCAACCAAAATATTTAATAAATTCATTCTAAAAGAAAAAGTCTTTCTCTTAATATTTTTCATTATATGATTTGCTCTTTTTAAATCAACTTCAAATTGTTCGTTATTGTGTATATAATTAACATTTATTCTAATTAATTTTAAATCTTTATCTAGGTTTTCAAGCCAAATTTCATTTTGAATACCAGTAAGAATAATAGGTTTATAGTTTTCTTCTGTAATAAAATAATGTAATAATCTCATAATGATAGCATCTTTTGGATTTACTAATAATTTTGTCATAATCTCTCCTTCTTATTGATAATAATATAATACACTTTTTCATAAGATTAGTAAAGGGGTGAAGTTTATGAATGAAAGAATAAGAAATGTATTATTATTTGTTGGAATTTTATTTTTATGGTTGCTTGGAGATTTAATATTTAGCTTTGATGGAGTATTTTATAATTTATTAAACATACCAAATTATGCGATGAGTCCTGATTTTATGAGTACTTCATGGTTTATTGTATACATACTTGTTACAATCAGTATAATTATGGTAATGAAAACTACTAATGTATTAAAGCGTTATGATTACTTATATGTACTGATTACAAATTACCTAGCTAATCAGTTGTTTCCATTTATGTTTTATACATTAAAAAGTCCATTCTTTGGATTCATAATAGCTGCGATAGTGTTTATAAGTTCCATTTTTCTTTATATAGAAACAAAAGTTATAAATAAGAAAGCTTCTTATTTCTTAATTCCAAACATTGCATTTAGTATTTATGCCTTAATAATAGCAATATCAATTTATGTTATGAATTTTTAAATTTATTTAAAATACTCTCAAATTCTTCTTCTAATGGAGCATTAAATTCTAAGTATTCATTTGTAATAGGATGTTTAAAGCCTAAATAAGCGGCGTGAAGCATCTGTCCATAATTATTTACTGATTTATCCTTATTATAAACAACATCATTTATAACAGGGTGTTTTATGTATGCAAGATGTACTCTTATCTGATGTGTTCTTCCAGTTTCTAGTTCAAGTTCTAAAAGAGTTGCATTTTTATATCTTTCAAGTACGGTAAAATTAGTAACTGCCTTTTTACTGTTTTTATCAGTAACTGACATTTTCTTTCTATCATTTTCACTTCTACCTATTGGAGCTTCTATCTTACCTTTATTTTCGTTTATTACACCTTTTACAAGTGCAATATATTTTCTTTTTATCATTTTATTCTTAAAATCATTTGCTAAAATATTATGAACTTTATTAGTTTTAGAAACAATAAGAAGTCCACTAGTATCTTTATCTATTCTATGAACGATTCCAGGTCTGAATTCACCATTTACATCACTTAAATTATTTTTAGTATGATGTATTAATGCATTTACTAATGTATGAGAATAATTACCTGCTGCTGGATGAACTACCATTCCACTGGGTTTATTTACTATAATTAAATATTCATCCTCATAATAAATATCTAAAGGAATAAACTCTCCTTTTATATCAGTTTCTTCTTTCAAGTTTCCTATTTCTACAATATCATTTTCCTTTAAGATATATCCGGATTTTACATTATTTTTATTTACTAGAATATTTCCTAATTTAATATGTTTATTTACAAGACTTCTGTTTTCCTTTAACAAATTTGTCAAAAAGATATCCAGTCTTAACTTACTTTCTTCTTTTTTTATTTTTACTTCCATAAATATCCTCCATAAATATAAAAATTATTAACGAAATTACTCCAATTGTAATACATATGTCACTTACATTGAATATTGGACAATTATAATTGAAAATCTTAAATTCAAAGAAATCTCTTACATAACCCAAAGATATTCTATCTATTAAATTTCCAGTTAATCCTCCAATTAATATAACAAATGAATAAAACATCATTTTATTAGAAACATTTTTTCTTGTCTCATTTATCAAATATATTAATATTAATAATGAAATTAGTATTAAGAATATTCTACTACCTTGAAATATACCAAAAGCTGCTCCTAAATTCTTATGATATGTTAAATTAAAGAAATCTTTTATAATTATTGAACTTTCTCCAATATTAAAAAATTTATCTATTAAAAACTTAGATACTAGGTCTATCATTATAATAATCAATACAATTATAAATCCAATAAAATATCTTTTCTTCATATTATTTATAATACACAAAAAAGATATTTTATTCAAGTTAAATCAATAAGTATTACATCTTCACCCATCTTCTTTATTTGATTAAATCTAACTAATACATCAGATTCAGTATTAAACAAATTTCTAAAATATCTATTTTTCTCTATTATTAAATTAACTAGACTTCCATCTAAAGTATTTATTTCTACATCTATGATTCTTCCAATTTTCTTTCCATCATTTAAATTTACTATATCTTTTCTTTGCAGATCAGAAAGTTTCATAATACCACCTAAGAAATTATATGAAATAAAATTACTTTATAAACCTTTTTAAACTCCTTATAGCATTTTTTTCAAGACGAGATACTTGAGCTTGAGAAATACCAACTTCTTCTGCTATCTCCATTTGAGTTTTACCATATAAATATCTCCATAAAAGGATATTTTTTTCTCTTGATTTTATTTTATTAAGAGCCTTTCTCATACTTATTAAATCATCAATTTCTCTTTTTTCCTTAATATCCTCAATTTGATCAAGAAGATATATTGTATCTCCTCCATCATTATATATTGGTTCAAAAATACTCATAGGTTCCTTTAATGACATGGTTGCGTTAGAAACATCATATTCAGTTATTCCTAGATACTTCGCTATTTCTTCAGTAGTTGGCTCTCTACCATATTCTACAGTAAATTCATCACGGTATTTAATAATTTTATAAGCAGTATCTTTAATACCTCTGCTTATTCTAAGAGAATTATTATCTCTTATATATCTTTTTATTTCTCCTTTTATCATAGGAACTGCATAAGTACTAAACTTTACCTCATGCTTTAAATCAAAATTATCAATAGCCTTTATTAAGCCAACAACACCTATTTGAAATAAATCATCCATATTATCAGTTCTATTCTGAAACCTCTTTAAAATGCTTAAAATAAGTCTTAAATTGCCATTTACAAGTTCTTCCTTTGCTAACTTATCACCATTTTGATATTTTTTAAATAATTCAACCATTTCCTTAGATTTAATAGTTGGTATTTTACTAGTATTAAGACCTGTTACTTCAACCTTATTCTTAGCCATAAATAAAAAACTCCTTTCATAACCATATTGGTATGACAGAAGTTTCTTTATACATTTACTATTCAGGAAACTTAATATTTTCTAATATTGTTTTAATAACTTTTGCATCTGTTACTTTTTGAATAGATTCCTGTCCTTCATACATAACCTGTTCTAATAACTGTAAACTATCTTCTTTTATATCTTCTTCATCAGATGTTACTTCTACAGCAAGATAAAATGTTCTTCCTTGATATAAAACATGTCTTATTATAGCATACTTTTTTCCATCCTGTAATGTCATTAATTGATTTGTTCTGTTTATCATAGTTTTCCTCCTATACTTTTTTCCTTAATTATTAACGACCCATTCCTTGGCCTTCAACATATCCATCAATAATTTCTGAACCTTCAGGATTTATTTGAGTACCATCATTATTTAACATTGCTTGAACACCTTCAAGATATTCTTCCAATGCAGCATCAGCGTTACCTTTTTCTTCAGGACTAAGAGTTCCATCATCTACTGCCTCTTCTGCCTCTTCTTCTGTTATTTCATCTCCTGTAGGTAATATATGCTAAAGTTTCATCAATTTTTGCTTTTATTTTATCATAATCTATATCACTAATCTTAAATCTACTTGAATCATTAGGATTAATTTCTGTTTTAGCCACATCATCAACAGTAATGTGATCTCTATTTTCAAAATAAACCCAGGCTTTTCCATGACCATCTATACATATTTTCGTAACTTCTGAACTTAATCCACTAATTAAACTGAGTTCTACATCTACATAATTAGTTTCAGGAAAATCATTTTGTCCTGGATTTTCAATTGTTTCATCAGTATCTAATTCATATCCATCTTCTGGATCATCAGGAGTATTTGGGTCATCAGGAGTATTTGGGTCATCAGGAGTATTTGGGTCATCAGGAGTATCTGGTTTTGTTGGATTAGTTGGAGTGTCAGGTTTAGTAGGTTCTGTTGTCTCTTGAGGTGTTGGAGTTACAATAGGAAGTTCTTCCGTTTTATCTATGTCACCTATTGGTTGTGTTATTGCAGGCGGTATTACAGGATTCGCAGAATTTTTCTTATCTAAATATAAAAGTACTCCTGCTGCTATTGCTCCTACTAAAGTAGTTGATGCCAATAAAATTGCAATAGCTATCTTAATTTTACGAGAATTTGCTTTTAATGCATCTAGTATCTTTCTAGGTAATGCTTTAAAACTTGCTATTGGAGTTGGCTTATTTTCCTTCTCTTTTTTCTCTTTTATTTCAGGAGTATCATTTGGATTATCAAGTTCCTTAGCCTTTTCTATTGCCTTTTCTCTATCTTCCAAAGGTAAACCAGCAAGTATTTTATCATATATTTCCTGTTGTGTTCTATTCAATTTTGGTTCTTCATAAACATTGTTCTTCGGTAATTTATCTAATAATGAATTAAATTTATCAGCAACAGAAAGTTGTAAATATTGTTCTCTTAAATTTAAAGCGTTTAATTCGTTTTTATAACTATATAATTCATCTTCTTTGGTTTTCCTTAATCTTCTATCTATATCAGATTTTAGATTTAACTCATAAATCTTTTTTTGGTAACTTTCTCTTCTAAAATTTCTTTCAATTTTATCTAAATCCATTTGTTCATTATTTAATCTTAAAGTTTCATTTCTTTGTTCATAAAATTCTAAATGTTTTTTTAAAGCATAATGATTAGTATGAAGAGGCTTTAGACTTTCACTTGCTTCTTCCTCGGGTATATTTAGACCTTCATTTATAAATTCTTGATTTTTAATTTTCTTTTCTGCATCTGCGACAGCATTTTTTAATTCATTTATATATCTTTCATTTCGTTTTATTTCATACAAGTTTCCTCTTCTTTGTTGAGCATCATTATAATCTGCAATATCAAAATTTCGAAGATGTGAATTTAATCTTTCTCTTTCTTGTTCTTCTTTTTCATATAAATCTTTAGCTATTTCTTCTTTATTCGTTCTATTAAAATTGTTTGAATCAGCTAATTCAGTTTCTTTTTCTTTTATTTTTTCTTCCAGTTCTAATTTTCTTTTAGAAATATCTGATATTTCCTTTTCACGAGATTCAGCATCTGGATTAGTAATACTTAATGCAGCCTTTAAAGGTTCTAATCTCCTTAAAACTTCTTCTTGGTCTATTAAATCTTTTTCTAAATCATTAATTATATTTTTTATTTCAATTATCGGATTAATTGTTAATACGGTATTTGCCTGATTTAAAGCAGTCAATCTATTTTGCAAGTCAATTTTCCTTAAAGTGTCTTCAGTGGTAAGTTTGTCTACATTTTCACTTCTAAAGGTATCAAGCTGATCTTTTAATCTTTGAACATATTCTTTGCGATTTTTAATATTTTCTTCAAATTTAGTTTTATTCTTACTTTTTTCTTCAAATTTAATTCTTTTTTCTTTTATTTCACTTTCTAAAGTTACTATCTTTTTTTCTCTTTCTTTTCTTTCCTGCTCTAT
>CAZMCS010000009.1:9344-19276 GCA_964565085.1 uncultured Muribaculaceae bacterium
TATCGCGAATAAAAAAACCGGCATCTTTTCCAACACTAAGTTTTTCTAATTCTTTTGTTACTTTATAACTTGATTCATTCATTTTTTTAAGAGAATCTAAATATTTTTGATTTCCATTAATTTCTCCTTCAATATTATTTAATGAATTTTGAAATGTACTGAAATTAATTTCTTCTATCTCTAAATCATTTTCTGCTTCTCTTATTTCTACCTCTTTTGAAATTACATCAAAAGCAGCAGTTTGATCTAAACCATCAAGTTTATTTTCTACTTTTATTAATTCTTTTTCTGTATCTTCAATTAATTTTCTAATTTCAATAGATTGAGTGTATCTTTGATAAAAATCTTTATCTGCCACATCCTTCGGAATTGAATTTACAAAATTATTTAACTCTAATATTAATTCTTCCTTATTCATATTTTTTCACTCCCTTATTTCTTATTTCTGTAATATATTTTCAAGTCATATTTTAACTCACCACTAGCATTAATGTCAGCTAATGTATTTACAGGAAATCCAAGGTCTTTAAACTTCTGTATCATTTCTTCCTTAGTTAGGAATGTATCACTAATATTTATCCACTTTTCTTCATTATTTGACAATATTTGCTGTAGTTTTACTTTTTGCTTTGTTTGAATTTCTCTATAATTTGTATTTGTTGGTTGTATATTTGTCCAGTCTGTCCATGATGTCCATCTGAAAGTATTTGTTCTAGTAGCATTTTCCTGAGGTGGATTCACTGAATATCCACTTTGTTGACCCGAAACCAGTTTATACCATTTATAACCTACTGCAAGCGTAGTATTGTCTTTAACTGCGCCACTTACAGGAGCATTCTTATAATATATTTTTTCCTGTGTTGCAGTAGCATTTCCACTAGGATAATAAGACCTTATCTCTTCTGATAACTTATACCATTGATAAACAGTTACAGTTGCACTTTTACATAAATCAGCTGGTCCATCACAAGGTGTAGAAGTAAAACTTGACCAATTACTATATGTTCCACATTCTGAACCATCTTCTCTCAATGTTCCAGAAGAACATCTTTTACATGTATCAGTTGATTCAACCTCAGTAATACCATTGTCACATGTATAAAATTCATCTACTGTAATAGTATGTGTAGGATTAAGTACATTTTCTGAACATGGTACATAAGAAGAAACATCATTTGGATCTGTTTCACTTGAGCAAATATATATGTATGTTGGAGGTATTGTGTAATAATCTCCTATTCTTGTCCAAGTTCTTGTAGTATATCTTGTATATATTATTCCATTAGTATAATAATTAAATTCTTCATTAGGTTGTGTTACACTATATAATTTAACTCCCTCTTCATCAACCCAATAAATCCTTTCTCCACCACCAGTTGCAGTATACCATTTAGCTACTGAAGAATCTTCGCTATCTTTGTAAGTATATCCTGTCTGTGGAGATGTAGTATAATACTCATTTACTTCAGATGCCTTTGTTTTATCACCTGTTGATGTATAATAATATTTCTCATTTAAATCCCAAATAAATTCCTTGTCTCTAAATATATAATAATTTGTTATAGATAAAGTTTTATAATTTGAATAAGTAATATCTTCTTTCCATAATTCTTCAACATTACCTAAATTTGCATTTGTAAGATCTAAATATTTTCCCAAAAACATGAATTTTACATCAGTTTTCCCATCTATTAAACTTCCTTCATTTCCCTCTATCCATTCATCATAAATTGAATCTGTTGTATCTTCTCCACAAAGCAATATTGCAACCCAATGCAGTTTTTTACTTGCAAGCATACACACTTTAACATAAGTTGTTTCATCATTACAATCTTCATAATCTTCTGGATCTATTAAACCTAGTTCAATTAATGTTTTTAATGATACAGTTCCACAATCACCAGCAGCGGTTGGTAATAAATGTTTGTTATTCTCAAAATATTCCTTACCTGCTTCAAGTAAAGTATTTTCCATCATATCATCTTGATTAACCCTATTTCCCCATCCTCTATACATAAAAACAATAATCATTATGCCAACAATTATTAATATTGATATACCTAATCTTTTTAAAGTTACTATTCTTTTTTCTCTTTTTTCTTCTTCTATTGTATAATTATCTTCATTATAATCGTTATTCAAAGTTTACCTCCCATATATTCTAAAATAATTGTAGCATTTTCTCATATAAAATGCAAACAAAAAAGTGATTTTAAACTTTCATTAAATTTTTTAGTTTCTTTATCACTTTTTTCTCTATTCTAGATATATATGACTGACTTATTTTCAATTTTTCTGCTACTTCTCTTTGAGTATATTCCTTATTATTTAAAAGTCCATATCTCATTATTATTATTTCTTTGTCTCTTTTGTTTAATTTATTAATTTCTTCAAGTAATATGTTCTTATCAACCGCATCCTCATATTCTTTTTCAACTATATTTGACTCTGTTCCAAGCACATCTTCCAAATGGAGTTCATTTCCTTCGCCATCTAAATTAATAGAATCTTCAAAACTTACTTCAACCTTTTTTCTTTTATTCTTTCTTAAAAACATTAATATTTCATTATCAACACACCTTGAAGCATAAGTAGCCAGTTTTATATTCTTATCCATTCTATATGTACTTACTCCTTTTATTAAACCTATTGTTCCAATACTTACCAAATCTTCCAAATCATATACAGTATTATCATATTTCTTAGCAAGAAATACTACTAATCTAAGATTATGTTCAATAAGTTTATTTCTTGCACTTAAGTCCCCTTCTTGAAACATTTTTACATATTGTTCTTCTTTTTGCTTTGATAAAGGAGGTGGAAGTATATCAGAACTTCCTAAATAAAAAATATTATTATTAATCCCAAATAACTTTTCTAATAATTTTTTAATCATTTTTTCCCTCCAACATAAGATTATTTAATATACAGTTTACTCCATCCATTTTAAAGTCCTTTGATGTTATTCCAACAACTATGTTATTCATTACACCTAATCCCTTAACATAAATTTTATTCGGTATAATACACTTTAAAATACCATGAGAATCAACTGTATCATAGGGTACTAAAATAAAACTTTCTTTACTGACTTCTTTTATTATCTTTTTATCATTTATAATTATTACTGCTCTTTTCTTATAAGGTTCCACTAAATTATTAGCAGTATCCATATAACCATTTAAATTTATTATTTTTCCACTTTTTAGATATAAATCAACTTCATAGTTTAATGAATATACCCTTTTTAATCTATATGCTTGTTTTATATAAATATACAATATAATTGGACTTACTATTATTAAAAATATAAAATTTATACTTAATCCCTTATTAAAAAATATAATACCAGCATTCTTATAACTAAATTCAATATTTAAATAATATAAGAATCCACCCAAAATTATACTTATTGTATAAAAATATAATAAATTATTAATAAAATATTTTATATCTTTGTATCCAAAAGTTACAATTATAATAAAACAACTTATAATTACTTTAAACATTATCAAAAATATTGAACTTAAATTAATAAATAATAAAAATATTGATAATGCTCCTATTACACTTCCAAGTATCATTCTTCTTACTTTAATATTTCTTCTAAGTATTAAAGAAAGAGTAAGTATTATTAAAAAATCTATTCCAAAATTTATAAGAAATATTAAGTCTAAATAAATCTTCATATGCTTCACCAATAGTATTATAAAAAAAACGACATAAGTAATTTGTCGTTTTATATTTAAAGTCCTAATTTTAATTGTGCTGGTAATTGTTCTTTTTCAATTGATGCTATAATATTAGCTACTCTATCTGGATTTATCTTGCATCCCTTTGTAGGTTCTTTATATGATTTATCATGAAGTCTTTCAGTTTCACTTTTAATATATAAAGCAATCCCTCTAAAACGTTTATATTCAGGATTCTTTTTATCTGATCCATAATATAACTGTCTTACATAATTTTCTATTCCATTTTTTACTTCAGTTTCAGAAATGGGTAATGCTTTTTCAAGTCTGCTTAAATCTATATGCAAATCTTGTCCACATTTTGCTTTTCTTGATTTACAGAATTGAGATAAAAAATCTTTTTTGTATTTAAATAATTCAAATATTTTATCTCTTAATGATTCTATACTTTTTACATATTCTATTTCTTCTGGAGTCAAAATATTTAAAAGTTCTATTCCACCTTTTTGTAAATAAGCTATTTTCAAGTTAGATATATATTTTTGTGTCTCTTTAATATTTTTTGATTTATTATATTCTATTAAAATAGCTTCGTCTATTTCCTCTAAAGTTGCAGTACTAATTATTTTATATACATCAAAAGACAATTTAACTTTTCCATCTTTTAACTTTTTCGTTATAAATTTTTTATAAAGAAACTCTCTACAAGACGAATCTCTCATTTGATTCTTTAATTCTTCAATTTTCTTTGATGCATCAGCAGGAGTATTCAATATTATGTTTTTTCTTTTCCTAATTTTATTTCGACCACACTTAAAAGTCTGTAATGCTACAACCATATATCTACAAACAATATCCTTACTCATAACAAAACCCCCTTAATTAGTTATAAATTATATCAAATTTTATAGAAAAAGTCAAAAAACACTATAAAATATAGTGTTTTTATTTATGACATTGTAAATTTTCTAGTTGCCATATCTTTATAACTTTCTGGATTATATCTTTGGATTTCATAATTCTTTTTTACTCTAAATACTTTTACAATTCCATATTCAGGAATGTTTTCCAAATAGAAATTTATTGTATCATCATTAATGCCTAACTTTTCTTTATTTCTTTCAATAAATTTTAAATCTTCTTCATCTGTCTCTTTTCTCAACTTATAGCCATTTTGAATAGCATTCATTTTACTAGCTACAGTATATTCTAAAGGAGCATATTTAATTAAATTATTATAAACTTTTCCATATTCATAAAATGAAGGAACATTTATTTTATTTGCAACTACCGTACTTAATAAATAGTTATCACTTTCAAAATTAGGATCAACTCTAAAACTTTTTGCACATAAACTTAAATTATCATTTAAACCATATCCGTATATTGGAAATACAGAAATATTTACTCCAAATAAATTACCTTTAAAACCAAAATCTTGATAAATTGTCTTTGCTCTTTGTTCTCTTTCCCATCTACTAATTGCTTTTTCATATTCACGATATGCTTCCATACCTTCTCCATAAAATAACGGTGTTGATGCTCTTTTACCAACTATAAAGTTTGATTTTTCAGTTAAATATTGAGAATCAAAATTCATACTAAAATCTGTTAAACTATAAAGTGCACATCTAATGTTTTGCATTTTATCAATTGGAACAAAAATATCTACATCTCCAAATTTTCTGGTATTTCCTTTTTTATTTAATAATATATATGGAACTGTTCCACCATAAAAAATCATTTCTTTTAAAATATCTGGGTGTTTCTCTTTTAATTTCTGCAATGCTTTATAGAATTCTTTGATAGATTTTAAATCATATAATTTTTCTTTATTAGGAAGGATTACTTGATTAAAGTTACCTACTGCTCCAGGAAAATAGTTTGCATCGGACATATTTTCCTCATATCTCAATACTTTTTCAATAATTCCAAATACTTCTTCTATTCTAAATTTTCTACAATCTTCTTCTTTTGCTTCTTTTACTTTATCATTTATTTGTTGTACTTCTTCTTTAGTTGCTCTTCTACAATATTTCAAAGCTAATTGTTCTGCATGCCTTCTATTATAATTTATTATTAAATACTCTTGATTAGGGCCAAGTTCTGCGTCAGTACAACTAAAACCATATTTACTATCTAAATCCCCAGACCAATCTAACTCAAAAGGCGCTTTTGGAATAAAATAATGAAGAATAAAATCAGCATAATCTAAAGCAGCATTTGAAAAATCTTCTTCAAATAACCTTTCTTTTTCTTCTTGCGTTGCTTTTCTGCACTTATTGTTAAAAAAATCAATAGATTCTTTTGAATATATATCATATTCATTTTCTTCTACTCTATAAATTGTATCTTTTTCTCTTAATTCTTTCTCTCCATCCCAATTTTCTTCAAATGTATCTTCTTTGACAATATAGTAATCATACCAATCTTTATTGAGTTGTTTAAGAGCAGATTCTTGAATTTCTATTATTCGAGATAAAAATTCTAATTCATAACAATCCGAAATTTCATAAACATTTTCAGATTCTTCATTAAGTTTCTTAGCATCTTGAACTTTATTTAAATTAAAAAACTTATATGATATTTCATTAGTTACTTTATCTTTTACTTCAATCAAATGAGTATAATCTGAATTTCTACTTTCTAATAATTTTTCTTTTAATTCTTGTTTAATCATTTAATAATTCTCCTTAAATCAATGTTTTTTATTGTAACACTATCATAAAATAAATGCAATAAAAAAGTAGACATTAGGTCTACTTAATTATTTATTCAGCACTTGTCAAGAATTTTTCTTCTAGAATTTCACTTGCATCATCACTTAAGAATTCTTTTTCTAATATATATTCTATATCAGAGTATTCTTTAGCACCTGTTCCTGCTGGAATTAATTTACCAAGAATAACATTTTCTTTAAGTCCATGAAGTGTATCAACTTTACCTCTAATTGAAGCATCTGTTAATATTCTAGTAGTCTCTTGGAATGATGCAGCTGATAAAAATGAATCAGTTTCCAAAGATGCTTTTGTTATACCAAGAAGAATTGGTTTACCTGTTGCAGGTACCTTTCCTTCAAGAATAACAGGTTTATTACCTTCTGCAAACTCTGTAATTGATACTGATGAACCTTCAAAGAATGAAGTGTCACCCGGATCAATAATTTTAAGTTTAGAAATCATTCTTCTAACTACAAGTTCTATATGCTTATCTGAAACATCTACACCCTGAGATTTATAAACTTTTTGAATTTCTTTTAAGATATATTCCTGAACAGTTGTTGGATCTGTTACAGCAAGTAATTCTTTAGGTGCGATTGAACCTTCTGTTAATGGTTCTCCTGCTACTACATCTTGCTTTAATTCTACAGTTAATCTTGTATTATACATTGTAACATGTTCTCTTGTTTCTATGTCATTTGTAACATAAATTTTAAATTTACCTTTATCTTCAGTTATTTTAGAAATCTTTCCATTTATTTCAGCAATTGTTGCTTTAGCTTTTGGTGTTCTTGCTTCAAATAGTTCTTCAACTCTTGGAAGACCTTGAGTAATATCACCTTCACCTGCAACTCCACCTGTATGGAATGTTCTCATTGTAAGCTGAGTACCAGGTTCTCCAATACTTTGAGCAGCCATAATACCAACAGCTTCTCCAATTTCTACTAAATTACCTGTAGCAAGATTTCTTCCATAACATTTACGACAAATTCCATGTTTAGTCTTACATGTAAGAGTACTTCTAATTTCTAATTTAGTTATTCCTGCTTTAATAATCTTTTCAGCTATTTGTTCAGTAATAAGTTCATTCTTATCAATTATAAGTTCTTTAGTTTCTGGATTAAGCACTTTCTGATTTGTAAATCTTCCAATTATTCTTTCCTTGAAACTTTCAAGAACTGCACCACTCTTTTCATCTATAAATGCACTTACTTCAAGTCCCTGTATTGTACCACAGTCTTCTTCTTTAACAACTAAATCCTGTACCACATCTACAAGTCTACGAGTTAAATATCCTGCATCTGCTGTTTTTAACGCTGTATCTGCTGTACCTTTTCTAGAACCATGTGTACTTAAGAAGAATTCCTGTACATCAAGTCCTTCTTTAAATGAAGCTAAGATAGGTATTTCCACACTTTCTCCATTAGGTTTACTCATAATACCACGAATACCAGCCAACTGAGTCAACTGACTGAATTTACCTCTAGCACCACTCGATATAATCATATAAAGTGGATTGTTTAAATCTCCATGTGCCTTTGATTCCAAGTCTTTTTGAACTTCTTCTTTAGCGTTACTCCATAAGTTAATTACTTTTGAATGTCTTTCATCATCAGTAATAAGACCACGTTTATATTGTTTCTGCAATTGATCTACTGTTTTCTGTGTTTCTTCAATTATTTTAGATTTATTACCACTTGATTCTACATCACTAAGTGCAAATGTTATACCAGACTTTGTAGAATATTTAAATCCTAAGTCTTTTAACTTATCAAGCATTATAGAAGTCTCAGTAGTTTTATATCTTTTATAAATTTGTGATATTATTAAACTTAAATCTTTATTAGTAAATGCTTTTACTAAAGGCATTTTAGCAACTGCTTCGATTAAGTTTGTACCTTTTTCCATAAAGAAAGCGTCTGGTGTTAAATTTTCAATATTATTTATAGATGCTTCATTGATATATTGATAAGTTTCAGGTAATATTTCATTAAATATTAATTTACCTGGAGTTGTTACCAAATATTTTTCTCTTTGTTCATCAGTAAATAATTTATATTTAAAACTTCTTGTTAATACACAAATTCTTGTATGAAGAGTTATTTCACGTCTTTCATAGGCCATTAATGCTTCATTAGCACTTTTATATGCTTTTCCTTCTCCTGGAAGTCCAGCTTCTTCTATTGTTAAATAGAAGTTTCCAAGAACCATATCCTGTGAAGGCGCTACTATTGGAAGTCCATTTTTTGGATCTAATACGTTTCCTGCACCTAACATAAGAATTCTTGCTTCTGCCTGAGCCTCTTCTGAAAGAGGAACGTGAACTGCCATCTGGTCTCCATCAAAGTCAGCATTGAATCCTGTACAAACTAATGGGTGAAGTCTAAGTGCTTTACCACCTACAAGTTTAGGTTCAAATGCCTGAATACCAAGTCTGTGAAGTGTTGGAGCACGATTTAATAATACTGGATGTTCACGAATAACATCTTCTACTATATCCCATACTCTCTCATCCTGAGCATCTATTAATTTCTTAGCTCCCTTGATATTGTGAGCCATATCTCTTTTTGTTATTTCATGTATTACATGTGGTTTGAATAATTCCAAAGCCATTTCTTTTGGTACACCACACTGATGCATCTTAAGATCAGGTCCCACAACAATAACTGAACGTCCACTGTAGTCAACACGTTTTCCAAGTAAGTTTTGACGGAAACGTCCCTGCTTACCTTTTAACATGCTTGAAAGACTCTTAAGTGGTCTGTTTCCTACGCCTTGAACGCTACGTCCACGTCTACCATTATCAATTAAAGCATCTACCGCTTCTTGAAGCATACGTTTTTCGTTTTGAACAATAATAGTAGGAGCTCCTAATTCAATAAGTTTCTTCAAACGATTATTTCTATTAATAATTCTTCTATATAAGTCATTTAAATCACTTGTTGCAAATCTTCCACCTGGAAGTTGAATCATTGGTCTTAGTTCAGGTGGTATAACTGGAAGTGCTTTAATAATCATCCATTCTGGCTTATTACCACTTTCAATGAATGCATTAACACAATCAAGTCTTTTAACTAGTCTAATCTTCTTTTGACCTTGAGATTTCTCAATTTCTTTCTTTAGCATTTCTGATTCTTTTTCAAGATCTACTTCCTGAAGAAGTTTTTCAATTGATTCAGCACCCATACCTACAGTGAAACCATTTCCATACTTTTCATAGTATAAACGGTATTCCTTATCAGATAGAGTTTGTTTCTTTTCAAGTGGTGCCATACCTGGATCAAGTACTACATAACTTACGAAATATAATACTTCTTCCAAATCTCTTGGAGACATATCAAGTATCTGTCCTATTTTTGGAGGCACACCTTTAGCGTACCAAATATGACTTACAGGAGTTGCAAGTTCAATATGACCCATTCTTTCACGTCTAACTTTAGCGCGAGTCACTTCAACTCCACATCTGTCACAAATTACATTCTTATATCTAAGTCTTTTATATTTTCCACAAGAACATTCA
>CAZMCS010000009.1:19286-19831 GCA_964565085.1 uncultured Muribaculaceae bacterium
CCTTTGTTGGTCCAAATATTTTTTCACAGAACAATCCATCTCTTTCAGGTTTAAGTGTTCTATAGTTTATTGTTTCTGGCTTTTTTACTTCACCATAAGACAATGAACGTATTTTTTCTGAAGATGCTAAACCTATTCTAATACCTTCAAATTGGTTTACTTCCATCATTCTTCGTCACTCCCCTCGTAAAGATCTTCATCATTTTCTTCATCAAAGTCATCTAGAAGTTCTTCTGCTTTTTCTTCTTCTTCAACAACATCTACAACTTCATCTTTAACAACATCTAATTCATCAATAGTAACTGGAATATCTTCTTTTTCTTCTTCAAGTTCAAGTTCTTTGAATTCCTTAATTTTTCCACCTTTAGTAATTATAGATATATCCAATCCCAATGCTTGGAATTCTTTAATTAATACTCTAAAGCTTTCTGGAACACCAGCTTGATCAACAGGTTTTCCTTTTACTAAAGATTCATAAACTTTAACACGACCAATTACATCATCTGATTTAATTGTTAATACTTCTTGAAGAATATGAGCTGCAC
>CAZMCS010000010.1:0-19606 GCA_964565085.1 uncultured Muribaculaceae bacterium
AACCATTTTCATACTTAAAAAAGTATCTTTAAATAAAGATGCTATTTTAAATTTTTTTAGATAATCTTTATATAAATTTTTAATTAGTTTTATAAGTTTTAAACTTTTTAAATTCTTTTTATATACTTCTACTCTTTTTGATAGATTACTATCTATTAAATAACGTACTTTTATTCTTTTATTTAAATTGAAAACATGCTTATCATATAATTTATAAGCTGTAATAATTTCCATTTCATAGTCATCAATTAACATATTTGATAAATCACATATAGCTTTTTCAATACCACCATAGCCTAAATGCAATGCTAAAATTTCTATTTTTTTCACAAGATCACTTCTTTTCTATTAAAAATTTTAATAAATCTTCTTTTTGTTTTCCTTTATGAATTATATCATATATTAAATATATTATTGGTATTTTTACTTTTTTATTTTTTATAAGTTTATGAATTGAATTTAATGTATATAGTCCTTCTACTGTTGTATTTCTTAAGTATTCATCAATACTCTCTTGTGGTGTATTTGTTCCAATAAGTCTTCCAAAAGAAAAGTTTCTGCTTGTAGTACTTGTACAAGTCATAAGAAAATCTCCAAAGCCTGCGAAAGATAATATTGTTTTTTTATTACCTCCAAGTTTATCTATTAACTCTTTTATATCATTCATTGACTCAGTTAAAAATAATGCTCTTGTAGAGTCTGATACACTCATTCCATCAAGTATTCCTGCTGCAATAGCCATTACATTTTTAATTGACCCACATATTTCAACACCTATTATGTCGTCCGTTACTCTAAATTTCGTTGTAGAATTTTCAAGACACCTTTTAACTATTTTAGCAGTTCTTTTATTCTTAGTTGCTAAAGAAAAACCTATTGGTACGCCACACACTATTTCTGAAGCAAACGTAGGTCCTGATATAATAGCATATCTTCTATGACGATTATACTTTAAAAATACATCTACTAGGAATAAACATGTATCATTTTCTATACCTTTAGTTGCTATTAAAACATGTTGATCCTTTTCTAAATATTTTGAAAGTTCTATTGATACATTATCAAATGCAAAAGCAGGTACGGATATTATGATTAAATCTTTATTTTCAACTACACTTTTCATATCTGTTGATATTTTAATATTTGATGGTATTTTGTAATTATTTAGTTTTGGACTTATTCTTGTCTTTTCCAAAATTTTCTTTTCATACTCATCAAAAGTCCACATTTCAATATCACAGTTATTTTTATTTGCTATTGAAGAAAGTGCTATTCCATAAGCACCACTACCTAATATTCCTATTTTCATTTGTGACTCCTTTTTCTTTTAAATATAATATCTGTTTTTAAAATTACCCATACTAATAAGAACATAAGTATTATATAACATATAATCATTTCTTTCTTATGTCCTAATGCAAATAAAATAGATGTTAATGAGAATAATATATTTACTCCATATATTATAAGTACTGTTTTAGTCTTTGAAGATGTTAATTTTAATATCTGATGATGTATATGTTCCTTATCTGCTTCTCCAATTGATTTTCTTTGAATTCTTCTTCTAATAATTGCAAATAATGTATCAAACATAGGTATTGCCAATATTAAAAGTGGTATTACTAATGATGTAAATGTTAAAGTTTTAAATCCTAAAAGTGATATAACCGCAATCATAAGTCCTATAAACGTTGCACCTGTATCTCCCATATATACACTAGCAGGCGGAAAGTTATGAGCTAAATATCCTAATGTTGCTCCTAGCATTATTATTGAAAGTGTAACATCTAAACCACCAAACTTATTTAATATAAATCCTAATATCGCAATAGTTAAAAAGTATATTGATGATATTCCGGAACTAAGCCCATCTAATCCATCTATTAAATTTATTGCATTAATAATAGCAACTATTATAAAAATTGAAATATAAGGTGAAAGTGCTCCAAAGTTTAAGTTAAAAGTTAAAAATGTAACTTCAGATAACTCTAATCCACCATAAAATACAACTATTGAAGCTATTATAATATGAATAAAAAATTTATATCTTGCAGGAATATGTAAGTCTGTCCTGCTTTTGGTAAAGTCATCAAAAATACCTAGTAATAATACTAGAAATGATGCCATTAAAATTGAAATCATTAAATTATTATTAGGTCCAAATAACATATATCCAAATAAAAAACTTAAAAATATGCCTACTCCACCCAAGGTTGGTATTGGTTTTTTATGAATTTTTCTTTTTTCAAATGGAATGTCCATTAATCCTAAATATGTTGCTATTTTCCCAATTAAGTATACAAATATAATTGATGCTGTAAAACATACAAGTAATATTAAGAATATATTATGACCATTTACTTCTAATGACATTTCACACCTCTCATTTGTTATTATATAACAGAGGTAAAAAAATATCTATAAAAAATATTGTAAAGTATACTGTTAAACAGTGGAATTATTATGATAAAAATAAGTGTACTTTGTTATAATAATAGTATGATGAAAGAATGGAAAGGAGTGTTATTATGAAAGTTATGTTTAAATTATTAGTAACTTTTTGTTTAATGCTTCTTTTTCCTTCTTTTTTAAGTGCAAGTATCCTAGGTACTCTTACAGCAATGGATGTTAGAATTAGAAGTGAAGCTAATGATTCTAGTAATATTCTTGATGTAGTAAATACTGGAGATACTTTAGTACTTACATCCACTACAAAACATACTGGAAATGGATGTAATGACGGATGGTATCAATTAAATTATAATGATTCTACTGCATATATATGCAGTACCTGGGTTAGTATAAGCAGTGGTATTCCGGGTTACAATACAAGTGGATGGACTTCAAGAGTATATGGAAGTTCTGTATATGCATGGTCCGATACAAATAAGACAACAAGTTTAGATAAACTTTTAATTGGAACAAACTTAACATTATTAGAAACTTATTCAAGTAATTCAAAATGTTCTAACGAATGGTATAAAGTGAGATATTATAATAATAAAATTGCATATGTATGTGGTACTAGCATTTTAACTAAATCAGGAATTACTCTTGAAAATGAAGATCTTTATGCTTCTTTTCAAAGTCTGGGATTTCCAGAAAGTTACTGGCCATATCTTGCGTACTTAAAAAATAAGTATCCTAATTGGAATTTTATTCCTGTAATAACTAATTTAAACTGGAATAATGTAATAAATGGTGAAGCAGGAAAAAATTACATTCAAAGTACAAATGATGCTTATAGGACGTCATCTACCGTTGCAGAGCCTGGTGGATGGTATTATGCAAAAAGTGGTGTTATAGCATTCTACATGGATCCAAGAAACTTCTTAAATGAAAAGTTTATTTTTATGTTTGAAAAACTGGATTTTAATTCAAGTGATGAGGCGGTATATCCAAATGTACTTGGTGAATTATTTGGTTCTTCTTATTTAAATTCTTCTGAATATATTAATTATTTTATAAATGCGGGAAGAGACTTTTTAGTTAATCCAGTGCATTTGGGAAGCCGCGTTGTTCAAGAAGGCGGAAGTAATCAGAATTATTCTGCAGTATCTGGTACTAGTGGACTTTATTATAATGGAACTCTTTTAAATGGATACTATAACTTTTTTAATGTTGGAGCATTCACAGATTCAATTACAAGTAGTCCAGTTACAAGAGGTCTTGCTTATGCTGCTGGAATAGTAGGATGTTCTACTCCTCCTTGTACTTCCAATGGAAGACCTTGGAATACTCCAGAAAAAGCTATTAGAGGAGGAGCGCAATTCTTATCAGGAGGTTATATATCTCAAGGGCAATATACTATGTACTTTCAAAAATTCAATACTTCACCTACTGCTAGTGCAGCACCATATACACATCAATACATGACAAATGTTCAAGCTCCCGCAAGTGAGGCATTAAATACATTTCATTCATACAATGATTTAAATATTATAGGTAATGCATATACTTTTGCAATTCCAATATACAATAGTATTCCTATCGCGACTTCATTACCTAGTATTGGAAACACAAATAATAATTTAAGTAATATTACTATTGGTGGAAATCAAATAGTTGGGTTTGATTCTGATGTAATCAATTATACATATTATGTACCATTAGAAACTAATAGTATAGATTTAAATGCTACAGCTGAAAATACCTTAAGTATAGTAGATGGTATTGGAAATATTGAGTTAAGTGCAAATACTAATAATATTTCAATAACAGTTGTATCTGAAGATGGTGAAGTGAAAACATATTACATAGAAGTATTAAAAGTAAATGATATAACAAATATGAGTGAAATTATACAGAATATATGTGCTAAAGTAAATAATGATTACATAAGTAATATAAGAATAAATACACAAATCAGTTCTATAATTAATAATATTCTAAGTACAAGTCCAAGTTCTATAATAACTGTTAAAGATTCAAGTGGAAATACTGTTCAAACAACTAATAAATTTAAAACTGGTCAATCATTAACTATTAACAGTACATCAAATGAAATTAAAACATTTAAAGTTGCAGTTATTGGAGATGTTAATGGGGACGGGGATATAACTATATTTGATTTATTAAAGATTCAAAAACATCTGTTAGGTGCAAGTGTTATGTCAAATGAATACAGAACTGCAGCAGATACAAATAATGATGACATAGTTACAATTCTTGACTTACTTAGAGTTCAAAAGCATTTATTAAAGGAAATAAATTTATAAAGGAGTAAAATATGAAAGAAAAATTATTAAAAATCTTAGTTGGAGTATTATTTAGTACTATAATACTTATTGGAGGAATTAACAAATTAAATGCAGCTTCTGCATATATTTCTGTTAAAAGTTCTGCATCAACTGTTATTGTAGGTAAAGAATTTACTGTTACAGTAACTATATCTTCCTCAGTAGCGCTTGGTAGTTGGGAATACACGATTGACTACAATTCTTCTTTGTTAAAGTTACAAAGTGGAACAAGTTATGTGGTTGACTATGGAAATGGTACTTTAAAATCCAAAAGTTATACTTACAAATTTAAAGCACTTGGAACAGGAAGTACAAAAATTGGAGTTAAGTCTTATGGAGGTTATGACTGGAATGAAACCAGATTCAGTATGTCCGCTGGTTCAGTAACAGTTACTCTTAAGACCCAGGCTCAAATTGAAGCCTCATACTCAAAAAATAATTATTTAAAATCTTTAAGTGTAGATGGTCATACAATAGCGCCTACTTTCAATAAAGATACTTTGGAATATTCCGTACAGTTGGAATCAAATATTGAAAACATAAAAATAACTGCTTCAACTGAAGATAGTAAAGCTTCTTTAAGTGGTACAGGTACTAAATCAGTAAGCGAAGGCGAAAATAAATTTTATATAGTAGTCACCGCTGAAAATGGAAGTACTAAAACTTATACTTTGACTGCAATAGTGACTGATCCTAATCCAATTACTGTAACTACTTCTACTGGCGAAACAAGAACGGTAGTAAAAAGAGAAGGTTCACTTACTTCTCCTGGAACATTTACCAAAACAACTGCAGTAATAAATGACATAGAAGTTCCAGCTTTTTATAGTGAAATATCTAAATATACACTAGTTGGTCTTAAAAATGAAGTAGGTTCTATTGATTTGTATGTATACAGTTCTGATAAAAACACTTTTACTTTATATAATGAAGTGACTTTCAGTCAAGTAAAACTTTATCCAATTGATGTTGAAGATAATAAATTTGATAATTACAAACTTTCAAAAATAACTATAAATGATGCTCAAGTTAATGCTTATAAATTAAGTAATGAGTCTGATTTCGCAATAATTTATGGAATGAATATAGAAACAGGTGAAAAAAACTATTATCTTTATGATTCAAAGGATGGTACCATTACAAGATATAATTCTGAAGAGGCAGATATTTTAAATAAAAAAGTTAAAAGTTACTATTCCTTAATAATAGGTCTTACAATTGAAAGTATATTCTTATTAATTATAGTAATTATAATGCTTATAAAAATCTTTAGTAAAAGGAAAACTAAAAAAGAAAATAAACACAATGATATAATAGAAAAGAAAATTACTGAACTTAAAAATAATAAAAAGAAAAAGAATTAAAATGACAAAATTAGGTAAATCATACCTAATTTTTAATTGTCTAATTATCTGATTTATTATATAATTAATATATTATACATGGAGGAAATTAATGAATAGAGGAAAAAAGAAGATAGTAACTACCCTGACTTATTTTTTTATGACATTATTAATATTAAGTACTCTAAGTATTAGTTACAGTATTTTCTTATATAAGGGAATCGAAACTTTTTATAGAACAATGGTTACTCTTGTAATACTTTATATAACAGGTGCTTTATCATATTCATTTTTTACTTCTAATAAAAAGGAAAAATTTAAAAGATTTATAATTACTAGTTCTATTTCAATTATATTTATTTCTATATTTACAGTAGGAACATACTATGTTTATACTTTATATAATAAAATAAATAACTTTAATAAAGATAGAGTAGAATATACTTCTATATTACTTTCATTTGATAAAAATTATAAGGATATAAAAGATATTGAAAACATCAAAATAGGTATAGTAGATGACACAGCAAACTATGAGTCTAATATATTAGCATTAGAAGTAATAGAAAAATATAAGTTGAATGATAAAAATGAAATAATAAAGCATTCAAGTACTTTAGAATTAATGTCAGCATTATATAATGAAGAAGTTGATTTAATATTTATTGCTGGTAACTATATTGATTTATTTAGTTCTTTAGAAGAATATGGAAATATAGAGGATAAAGCTGTAGAAGTGTTTAAATATTCAAAAAGTTATAATAAACAGCAAATAGAAGAAGAACAAACAGATACCAGTAAACTTTTAAATGAGCCATTTACAATTTTATTAATAGGAGTAGATTCTACTAAAGTTGGTCTTGATAAGAATGCAGCATTTAATGGAGATACTTTAATGCTTATTTCATTTAATCCTAAAACTCTTCAAGCTACTATGTTTTCAATACCAAGAGATACATATGTTCCAATTACATGTAGTGGAAATAAATTAAAGAAGATTAATACCTCTGCTTATGGAGGAACAAAATGTGTAGTGAACACAGTTACCAAATTTACGGGTATTGATATTGATTATTATGTAAAAATTAATTTTAAGGGTGTAGTTGACTTAGTTAATGCTATTGGAGGGATAACTGTTGATATACCAATAGATTTTTGTGAAAGTAATAGTAATAGGCAACAGGGGAAACATGAAATATGTTTAAAAAAGGGAATACAAAATTTGGATGGAGAAGAAGCCTTAGCTTTCGCAAGAAACAGATATGCATTTGGATCAGACTTCGTTAGAGGTCAGAATCAACAAACAGTGGTTGAGGGAATTTTAAATCAAGCTAAAACAATAAAAAGTATTGCTAAAGTATATGAGGTTCTTGATACAATTAGTAAAAATATAGATACTAATCTTACTACTAATCAAATTTTATCATTTTACGATGTTCTTAAATCATTAGTGTTTTCTAAGAATAATAATGTTCTTAATATCCAAAAAACATTCTTAAGAGGTTATGACATGTATGTATATGAACCTACATCAAAAGGAACTAGATATGCTTTCTTTAACTTTAAAGGTAGTTTAACTGATATAACAGATGCTATGAAAGTAACTTTAGGAATGAAGAAAGGTGAATTAATAAAAGAATTTAGTTTTTCAATAAATGAACTTTATAAAAGAAAAGTTATTGGAGATCATTATTATAGTGAAGCAAGACAAACTACTGTACCTAATTTTAAAGCTTATAGTATTGAATGGGCTAAAAACTGGGCGAATTCTAATAAACTAGATTTCACTGTAATTGATTACAGTACTAATCAAGTGCTAACAAACTATGAAAATTATATAGTAGTAGGACAAAAAGAACATTTTCAAACTTTGGTTTCAAGAATAAACTCAATAACAATATATGCTACTTCTTTAACCATACCAGATGAAACTTCTGAAGTAAATGATGATGAGATAACAGAAGAAGAAACTACTGAAGAAGTAGAACCTGTTGTTCAGGAAGAAACTCAAGATTAACCTTTTCTTGTCAAAGTAATTGAAATTAATAAACTTACAAATATACTTACAGCTGATGCCACAAGAATATGACCTGAAAACAATGCTAAAAATAATATCAAAATTATACTTATTAAAGACATATAATTATAGAAATTAAAATTATCTATAATTTTTTTAATTGTATCATAAATAAATCTAAAAAATAATGAATAAAAAATAATAAATCCTATAATACCATGTCTATAAAATACTTCAAAATAATCCATTTCTATAGTTTTAAGACTTTCATTTTCTTGTTTATAATTCTCAATATAACCTATCCCAAATATCTTTTCTACAGGATTCGATTTTACATAGTTATCACTGGTATTCTTTAAGAAAGTTAATCTTTGACTAAATATAAAATGATCTAGTAATTCACAATCAGTAAATACTTCCAAATAACTATCAATACCTAAAAACTCTTTATGAATTTCTAAATTTTTATAAAAAGGTGTTTTAGGCACAATTATAATTGAAGAAATTGTACCAACTATTATAACAAAGCATAATATAATTAGTTTAGTAAAATTTCTTTTTAATATAAATTTTATAAAATAATATATAAATAATGAAACTACTATTATTAATAAACTCAGTATTGGTACTTTAGTACCAATACTAAAAAAAACATAAACTGTGCCTAATAAAAATAATACTTTTAAAATAATATTTTTCTTATCTCTTGTAAAATTAAATATTATTATGGGTAAAAGAATGCTTAAGATACTTCCTACAGCATTAGCAGATAAAAACCAACCAATATGACCTTCTTTAGAATGATAATAACTTAAAAAACTGGTATTAGTTAAATTTGGAATAATTATAAATATTAAGTATATTAAATATATAATAGTGAAATTCTTTAAATTGAAATCTGTTTTATATTGTTTAAACATATTTAAAAGAGCAACTAGGACTATTGGAAAATAAAATGTATTTACAGCATTTTTCATTTCATATGATAATGCGTAAAAATCTTTCTGTACTATAATAACTAACGCAAAGATAACTAAATATAAAAGAATAGATATAGTATAAATAATGGATTCTTTCTTATATTTTGTTTCATTAATAAAAAATAAATATATTAAAGAATATATCAAAAAAATAAATCTAACAATTAGTCCTATAGTGATATAACTATCAAACATTTTTACAGATAATGCTGTAAATACATCTAATAAAGGTTGACTTAATATAAAAGAAAATAAGATCTTCCTTTGATATTTTTCATAAAAGACCTTTAATTTATTTATTATTTTTTTCATTATCAAATTCTTCCCATAGTTTATCTGGATCATAATGTCCATCAAAATAGTTTTTTCTTTTTTCAACTATTTCATCAAAACTACCTATTACTTTAGCAGGAACGCCAGCAACAACTGAATTTTCCTTTATATCCTTTGTAACTACAGTTCCAGCACCAATTATTACATTAGGTCCTATTTTAACATTTGGAAGAATAATTACATTAGCGCCTATATATACATTGTCCATTACTTCAATACAACCTGCTTTATAAGTAAAATTATGCCCTAAATTCATATTATTAAAAACAAAGTCAAATATATCATGATTAATAAAAGTTGTTCCACTGGCAACCACTATATTATTATGGAATCTTATTAATTCTGGGTCTGATGGAAGTATTCTAGGTTGAAAAAAGAAATTTTCACCTACTGAATTAAATATCTTATGTTTTACTATATATTTAGTTCTTTTTTTAGCGTCAATAATTAGAGCCACTCTAATTCTTCTTAACATCTTTTTAAAATATTGTTTCATATTAGGCCCCTTCTACAACATAAAGAATATTATTATCTTTTATAATTTTAAAAGTTTTAGTTGTTTCATATTCTAAATCTTTAACATAAGTCCATGTAGCTTTTATCTCATAAGCGTGATATTCTATCTTATCAATTTTATACACAGTATCATTAATTGAATCTATCATCACATCCATTACTTCTGGCAATTCCTGAGTTCTTTCTTTATAAATATTACTTTCAACATATTTATATATAGTATCTCCTGCATTTAATTTAAAATTCTCCAATTGACTTGGATGTATAAATTCTAAACTACCTACATCTGTACTCGCAATTTTATTATTCAATGTATAAAAATCTATTATAAAAAGTTTAGTTAAAATTTCAGCATATTTATTATAATTAATTTCATTTTCATCAAGTATACTTTCTAATTCATTATAATATTGTTCATATATTTTAGTATCTGATTCCTTTAATGTATATCCATATAATTCAATTGAATCAATATTCTTTTCTTCTGTGATTTTTTCTACCTTAAAAAAATCCAAATATAATTTTATACTTAAAGTAGTAAATAATGCAATACCGATAAATACAAATACTGCTATTATCAATCTATTAATATTTAATTTCTTTATTGTCACTCTTCTACCTCCATAAATAGATTTTGACTTTCTTTCGCTATCAAATCATAGACAATTATATTATTTGAAACTTCAAGTCTTATGCCTGTATATTCCTTTAGTCTTTCAATATAGTCACTTTCTATTGGTTCATCTGTAAGTGCTACATAGTCATCTCTAAAATAATTATAAAATACTTTATTCGTTAAGAAATTACCATTAGGGAATATTACAACCTTTTCATTTTTACTAAATATATCATGTCCTAATTCATAAGTAGTATCAAAGCCAAACATATTTGAAATAGTTGGCAATATGTCATACATTCCCATTACATTTTTTACTTCTACTTTAAATTTCTTATCTTTCGCCCAAATAATAAAAGGTGTATTTTTAAGAAGATCATATCCGTAATTATCTAAATTAATATATGAAGGATCTTCTGCATCAATTAGCGAATTTGTAAGAGGATCATAATTATATAGTAAATCAAACTGCTTTCTAGATATTTTAGCATCATGATCACCATATATTACAATTACTGTGTTATCAAGTAAGCCATTTTCATCCATATCATCGATAAATTGTCCTAAAGCTGCATCTGAATAATTTACTGATTTTATATAATCTCCCATTTCAGTATTTTCTAAGTAGTTAGCAACTTCATTTATTTTATGTCCATCTTCATTTATATAAGAATATGGCATTGTAAGATCTAGATTAACATAAGCCTTAGCTTCCTTAAATGGTGAATGATTAGTTAAAGTTATTATTGTTCCCATAAATGATGTATTAGTATCTTTAATATCTTTTATGATAGGTATAATCTGTTTAAAAAAACTTTTATCAGACAAACCTAGACCAATCATTTCATTTTCTGTTTCTTCATATGTCCCTCTAGCATAAAATTTCTGATATCCTAAATTTTGATGCATTACTTTTCTATTCCAGTAATCTCCTTCATTAGCGTGCATACTAAAAGTATAATAACCTAAATCATTGAAAAACTTTGGCATTCCTTCATATTCTCTATCAAAATAACTTACAAATACTGTGCCACTTGTAGATGGCATTAACCCTGTAAGAAGAGTAAATTCTGTATCTGAACTTGTACCAACACTTATTTGAGGATAAAACTTTGAAAAATAAATTCCATCCCTTGCAAGTTCATTTAGTGTTGGAGTAATCTCCTGTCCATTTATTTTCATATCAACTAAAAAGTTTTGCATACTTTCAGCATGTACAAATAATACGTTTTTCCCTTTAAATATATCTGTATATTTATTATTTTCCTTATTTTCATTAGTTATTTTATTCACATAAAATTCTCTAAATACTCTTGAGGCTTCATCATATCCAAATAAAGAACTTATTTTAGGTTGTATTGACTGTACTAAGTCATTACAAGTATAAAGATAAATTCCAAATCTCTTCACTATGTATTCTCTATTCCACTGTTTAATAAACCTACTTATTTCCATCCTGGAAAGAGTTGTCATCATAATAATTAAAATAGAAACTCCAACTAATGCAGTTCTAAAAAACATTTTTCTTTTTTGTTCTGTTCTGGTTATTCTAGGATAATACCCCTTTTTATGCAATATTAAGTTAACTATAAAAAATACTATCGGTCCTATTATATAAATAAATTGCCAAACATTTAACTTTGCTGTTAAAGAATCATCTACTTCTTTAAGCATTTTTATAGTAGCCAATAAATTTACTGAAATAAACGATCTATAAAATTCATAATATATTGTATTTGCAACTCCTAGAAAAGTAAAAAATATTATCCATATGAAATAATATACAAATCTATTTTTTGGCTTTAAAAGATATGCAAAAGAACCTATAATCAGTATTGCCATTAAATCAGATAATAATGGTTTTAATGTAAATATTCCACCTACAGTAAAAAGTCTTATAAATATCCCAATAAATAATGAAATTACTACAAAAGTAGTAAATAATATGTTATTAGAAAAATATTTCTTTGAGTTTTTTATTATTATATTCCAAATATTTATTATTTTACCTTTCATTACTTTTTCCCTTTCAGATAAACCAATTATAACAAACAAGACTATTTTTTTCAATTTAATTAATACATCAATTTACAATTATTATCGATAAAATAACTACCTTGAATATCTATTTTTATTGTATTTTTTAATTTTTTTATATTAGAATATTAACCAAAAGAAAGGAATTACATAATGGAAGATAAACTAATTGAAACATTACTTAATTTAAATCCTCAAGAAAAAGAATACTTAATTTCAGATATAGAATTAACTTTAAGACAATTTGGTCATTTGCCTTATAATGGTAAACAATTCACAAATCCTATAATGGCAAAATCATTTAATAAGATATTTAAAGCTTTAACTGGAAAGGATCATACAAATTATACTACTTATTTTAAAACATTTTGTTTAGAATATTTAGAAAATTATGATTTTTTTGAAGGAAACGCTTGCAAAGAAATGCGAACTTTAATACAATCTTATTTAGATGAAGAAGAAGTTCAAAAACTAGAGCTTAAGCAGTAATTTAAAATAAAGATTCAATTGAATCTTTATTTTTTACTTCTTTGTATTTTTTCTTTTATTTCATTTAGTTTTATAGAATTAGTTTTCGCATTAGCTTCTTCTATATTTCTATAATTTAGAACTAAACCTATTACAAATACAGATGACATTAAATAGAACCAAAGCATCAGTATTACTATGTTTGACAAACCACCATAATAAGTATCATAACTAGCTATATTGTTAACATAATATGAATAAAGAGTTGTTATTATAATCCAAAACATTGTAGTAAAGAATGTTCCTTTATTCACATACTTACTAGGTATCTTTTCATCAGGTGCGATAGTATAAACTATTTTAATGAAAATAAATATAACTAACAAAGACAATGGAATATTTAATAAAGAATAAATTACTTCAAAGATTTCAGTATTAATTTTCAGCATTGAAAGAACATTTATAATTGATGTACCAAATAATGGAACCACTAAGATAAACATAAATAATATAATTAAAATTACTGTTATAACTATTGCCTTTATTCTTCTTCTAAGATAACTTGAACTAGATAAGTTAAATACTGCATTTGATGCAATTATAATAGAATCAGCCCCATTACTTGCTAAATAAAAAGCTATTATAATGACAAACAAACTATTAATTGAAATTGTATGGCTTGCAAATATTGGAGATAAAAATTTTGCTACTTCAATAGAAAATGATTTTTCTATAAAATCAGTAATTGTTTTAACAGGAAGATTAAAAGAAGTAGCAGCATAAACTATAAGTGATATAATTGGAACTATGGATAAAACAAAAAAGTAAGCAAGATGACCAGGTAAAATGCTCATTTCTCTTTTTTTCATCAACTCTATAAAGTTTCTCCAAAATTCCTTAATTCTGTTTTTCACCTAAAATTACACCTTTATTTTCTCTCATCATATTCGCCGCTTCATTTATGGCATCATCTAATGTTTTCAATTCATCATTTATCATAGAATACCCTATTGCAACACCATAACTTTCATATGGCAATGATGTTTTAAATTCCCTATTCAATTTATGTAAATATGAAGTTATTACATTTTCATCATAACCAACCAAGTAAATCATAAATTCATTTCCATCAGTTCTCATTATTTCAGAATTTTCTCTTTGAGTTCTTATAAGTACATTAGCAGCAGCTTTTATCTGTTTGTCTCCTTCTTCATGACCCTTTCTATCATTTAATTCTTTTACCCTATTTAAATCCATCATAATAATAGTTTGAGGATATACTCTATTTTGCTCCCAGTACTCTATATTATCATTTAAATAGTTTCTATTTTTTAAATTAGTCATCACATCCAAATAAAGCATTCTATCTTCTTTTTTTATTCTCTTACTTAAATAAAACTTGTTTGTGAAACGATATACTGCTATAACAAATACTAGAGCAAACAATACTACATAGAAAATATTGTTCATAAGAAATGCTGAAATAATATTTGTATTTAATGCTATTACTGATTCTTTTACTCCCTTATATTCAATTTCTTGTCTACTTAAAGTACTTAAGTAAAAATCAAATAATTTATTAAATGAAACATTTTCGCTTTTAAGCAAGAAATTGTTACCAATCTTTATTTTATTTAATAATCTAATACTATATTCTCTTAATTTACTATCTTTATAATAATCATAAAAGTATTTTTCTACTATTATTATAGACTCTTCATTAATATTTTTTAATAAAGTTTTTACATCTTCATAAGTTTTAATAGTAAATAACTTTTTAGAACTCATCACATTAGTTAAATCCATATCAGAAATCATTTCAATTGTAAAATTATCTAAACTATATAGTGAGTTTACAACTAAAGTTGAATTATTATGTGCAAGTACAACATATTCAGTATCTCCTAAATTTCTAGAACTTGAATAATTAGGGTTCTTTATTAAATAAGGATTAAACACTACATCTACTTTTTTTTCATTAAGAGCATCTGTTAATTTTTCTATAGAACTATATGCTATATATTTATATGTGGCTCCAGTTAAATCTGCAAATGCTGAGAGATATGCATTATTTATTCCTGTAAAATTTCTATTTACTCTACCTTCATAAGGCATATTTTGAATATAACCAATTATAAAATCATCATTTACAATAGATTCTTTTTCTAATTCAGAAAAATTATTTATTTCATAATACAATTCAAGAAAATATTCACCAATTTTACTATTAAGTTCTTCTTTCCATCTATCTAAGAATTTTTTCATTATATTATTCAAATGTTTATTATTTTCAACTAAAGAAATTGTATAATATGTATATAATCCATCTAAATGGTAATTTATATTTAAATTGGCCTCTATAATATTATTTATATATTTATATAAGGGTATTATTGCAAGTGTAACATCATTACTGTTAAACCCTGCTTCCATATCATTTATTGAAACATAAGTCTTAAAAGTAATACTTGGATATTCAGTTAAATAATAAGAAATATTTGTTAAATCACTGACTAAAACTCCAATAGTATTATTTTTCAAATCATTTAAATTACTTATATTAATATTGTTCTTCGATACTACTACAAAGTGATCTTTATAAAGCATTAAGTCATTATCATCTAAGTTTGATTTAACCTTCATAGATGTTGTTGTAATAGAATCTGTATGAGTTATGTTAAATATAAGATTCGTATCAGATTCTAAAGCTCTAATATAATCATAAAAAACACCCTCACCATTTAGTGAAAACATTGGTAAATCTATTTGTATATCAACATCCAATGCAGTATTAGATTGATCATTCATCCACTTCTTTTCAGAAAATGAATAACTGTTATTATTACTGACTATATAATACATAGTCGCAACAAAGGCAATTACAATTACCACCGAAGTAATTAAAATTGTTCTTAGTTTCTTTTGTTTATTTTTTTTCATTCTTTCTCCTAATTATTTACCCATACAACTATTGTACTTAATGCATTTTTATATCCCATTGTTGGAAATGAATTATCTTCCGCAATAGTCTTTGCAGTTAATATATATTGTATGTCATAAAAATCTTTTTCTTCCTGAGGAAAAGCTTCTAATGACTTTAAAGCTAAACTCTTGGCATCCTCAAGTTTAATAGCTTTTACATAATCAATTGTAACATATATTATTTTACCTCTAAGTTCTACTTTTACATCTCCAATTTCATCATTTTCACTATATAAAGATTTAACGCTTTCTTCTATATTATTATCAAGTTTATGTTCTGCTACATTTTCCAATCTATCTCCATAATTACTTTTGCTACCTGCATAAAAATACTTAATTAAACTATATATTATTAGAATAAAACAAATTAATAATATTATTATTAATACAAACATCACTTTGTTACGTACAAATAATTTCTTCATTTATTCACCTCAGTCTTTTTTTATTATACTACAACTTAATTTTAATTACTAGTTTATACTATATTATTATCAAGATCTTCTTTATTCCATATTGTAATATTCAAAGCTATTGCCTTTTCATATTTTGACCCTGGACTTTCACCTACAATAACAACATCTGTATTCTTAGAAACAGATTCTGTAGTGGTTCCACCTCTACTTTCAATTATTTCTTTTAATTCTTCTCTCTTATAATTATCAAATGAACCAGTTATAACAAATAACTTATTAATAAAATTTGTATCTAAACTTTCATTTTTGTGTATATATTTAGTATTGATTCCTAACTCTTTAAGTTTGTTTATTTCATCAATATTTTCTTTTATATTAAAATAACTTACTATGTTTTCGCTTACTATATCTCCTACATCATAAATATTATTTAATTCTTCTTTTGAAGCTTTTATTAAATTATCAATAGTTAAATACTTCTTTGAAAGAACATTAGACATTTTCTTTCCTACTTGTTTAATACCTAAACCAAATAAAAGTTTTTCTAATGATCTTTTTTTACTGTCTTCAATACTTATTAATAAGTTGTTAACACTTTTTTCTCCAAAACCTTCTAATTCCATTAATTCCTTTTTATAATTATATAGATTATAAATATCACTTATTTTCTTAATATAGCCCATATTATAAAAATCTTCTATAATTCTTTCTCCAAGACCTTCAATATTCATAGCATCTCTAGAACAAAAATGAATTAATCCTTCAATATGTCTTGCATCACATGAAGAATTTTTACAAAAATAATCTGCTTCTGCTTCTTTCTTTATTAACATACTTCCACATATAGGACATGTATTAATCATTTCAAATTTCTTTTCAGTTCCGTTTCTACGTTCAGTTTTAACAGACACTACTTCAGGAATAACATCCCCTGCTTTTCTAATTGTAACCATATCGCCAATTCTAATATCCTTATCAATGATATTCTTCTCATTATGAAGCGTTGCTCTACTTATAATTGAACCTTGAACTAGTATAGGATTTAATACTGCATTAGGAGTAACTTGACCAGTTCTTCCTACAGTAAATATAATATCTTTTAATTCAGTTATTACTTCCTTAGCAGGAAATTTATATGCAACTGCCCATCTTGGACATCTAGCAGTTGAACCTAGTTCTATTTGAGTATTAATATCATCTACTTTTATAACAATTCCATCTATTTCATAATCCAATTCTTCTCTTTTATTAGTCCAGTACTTAATATAATCTAATGCTTTATTAATATTATCAACTAACTTGTTATTTGGATTAATCATAAAACCAAGTTTCTTTAAATAATTTAAGAATTCATGATTTGTATCAATTCCGAAATCAAGAGGATTAGGTAAAAAATAGAAAAATGAATCTAGAGTTCTTGAAGCAGATACTTTTGAATCTAAATTACGTACACTTCCGGCTGCAGCATTTCTAACATTTTTTAATAATTCAAGTCCCTGTTCTTTTCTTTCCTTATTTATCTTTTCTAAAATGCTTTTCTTCATGTAGATTTCCCCTCGAACTTCAATATCTACATTTTCAGTTAAACGAAGAGGAACACTTTTTATTGTTCTTGCATTATTAGTAATATCTTCTCCTATTACCCCATCTCCCCTAGTAGCAGCTTTTACAAGTAAACCATTTTTATATGTAAGAAAAACAGTCAACCCATCTATTTTAAGTTCACATTCATACTTAGGATTTATTCCTTCTTTTTTTAATCTTTTATCAAAATCAATTACTTCTTCTTCACTAAAAACATCTGTCAGACTTAAAAGAGTAACACTATGAACAACTTTTTCAAATCTATCTAAAACTCCTCCTCCTACTCTTTGAGTTGGAGAATACTCTTTAATACTTTCGGGATATTTTGTCTCTAGTTCCTTTAACTCACGCATAGCGCTATCCCATTCGGTATCAGTTACACTAGGATTATCTAATATATAATATTCATAGTTCCATCTATTAATTTTCTCTATTAATTCATCCATTCTCTTCATAAGTTCACCTATATTAATTATACAATATTTAGGCGAATTATTCTATAAACATTTACTTAAAATATTTTGTTTTTCTTCACAAAAATTTACATAAAAGTCAAATGTTGTTGAATCAAGTTTTATTTGTCCTGTTTTTTCAAAATCTTTAAAAAACTCATTAGCGTTCAAGTTAATAAATTCCTTTACTACTTCAATGTTTTCTGGATATTCATGAATAATTTCTTGACTCATATCTGAAGGGAATTCAACAGAACCAAAATAACTTAAAAAACGATTATGTCGAGAAATAAAATTAAAATCAAATGAACAAGTATAATCAAATGTAGGCCCTAATTGTAATTCAAAGTTCTTATCTTGTGCAAGCATAAAATTATACTTGAAATCCCATTGATTTTGACTAGTAAAAAAACCTAAAATTAAAAATTTAAATAGTTCTTTTTTTAATTGAATAAAATTATTTTTATTTATACAAAATTGCTCTAAAAGATTAATGCCTTCTTTATAACTATTAACCTTACCTTTACTAATAAAATCACAAATATAAAAATAAGTTTTATCTTTTTCTTTAAAATTTTTAGAAATTATATGATATAATTTCCCTTCATTCTTATACCCATCGCCTAATTCATAAGGATATCTTTCATCGGTTATTCTAGCAATGCTATATTCTGCTGACTTAAGTTTAGCCACCTTTTTTGCCAATAATTCTCCAATTAATTCATTAAAAAACGCCAGTAGTCTATTCTCATCTTTAATAAAGTAATCAAGTCCGTCAATGTTAAACCAACGATCAGGAAATAATTCACTATTTGCGTTAACCGATTTGGATAATCTATATATTATTTTGACTCTTTCATCTAAAATCTGTAAATAATTTGGTCTCATTTTTTGTTTTTCTAAACATCTCATAATTCTTTAACTCACTAATTATTATTATCCCTTTCAATAAGCAGTTATTATATCATAAATTGATTTATATTTCAATTTAAAATTAAAAGTGATAAAATAAAACTTGAGGTAATTATGATTTATGATGTTGGAATAATAGGCTGTGGGCCAGCCGGAATTTTTACTGCGTTGGAACTTCTTAAAAATAAACCTAAATTAAAAATAATTATGT